>DPIB01000225.1 GCA_003522805.1 Fervidobacterium sp.
TTTCGGCTATTATTTCCGTAATCGTAAAGATCATTCTCCTACAGAAATATGTATTTTCTTGTTTTGTTTATTATATATTATGATTATACTACAACACAAATCGAAAGAATGATAGAGGTTATAAATGTGGTATAATTTGATATAATTCTAGATACTAAGGTCGAAGATATTTTTTGAAAATTTAAACCAGGGGTGCCAGGAAATGTCTGGAAAAACAAACTCAAGGAAACTGATCCTATTCTTTTCAGTAATTGTGTTGGTAATATTATCTGGATTCATAACTCGAATAACATACAATATGTCTTTTCAGAAACAATTTAATATGTTAAAAGCTTATTTTACCCAGCAGGTCGAATTTTTTGCAAAATCGATAAGTGCCGGGTATTTTCAGTGGACTGAAATGTATACTGCGGTAATGAAAAACGACCTTGATTTTATAGACGAACAGATCGAAGATATAAAAAGGAATTATCCCAAAATAACGAGAATTGAACTAATCGAGGGTACCCCACCAGAGAAGATATACGAAATCTCAAACGATGGAATGATGATGATCATAAGACTGAAGATCGCAGATGATTCTGTGACCAAGCATGTATTAAATAAACTTACCGTCATTGAGATACCTGCTGAAAACTTCTTGGGCCTCGCTTCGAATATCCCTATCAGACTATCAGATGATGGAAAGCCGTTTGTCTACAACTTAAAGTATCAAAGAATATTCACTATTAATGACCTGACTTCATCACTTTTCTTTTTCTTCGTAGTTGCAATGATTTTTCTTATCATTCTACTATTTTCAGAAAGACGTCGTATCAAGGCTGAAAAGCAATCCTCAGAATCGCTAGAACGTCAGAGAAAATCATTACAAGCGATAAACGAATTCACCCAGGCAGTATTGAGAAATATACTGCAGCCATCTTATCAGTACATGATAGAAAAGGCAGTAGAAATAGTACCTGGTGCACAGGGTGGGAGTGTACTTACTAGAGAAGGTAGTTATTTCGTTTTTTCAGGTTGTGTAGGGTACGATTTTCAACAACTATCTAAAGTGAAGTTTCTTCCTGATGAACTTGCACAAGGGGAAAGTGAAGATGTGAGGACTGTAGGTAAACTTGAGGAATTCGACAAGAAAAATCTAAGAAACCAAGAAAATTTGGACATTCTCATGAAGTACGGTCATATAGACGAGATAAAGGCTACGCTTTCGGTCCCTGTAAAAGTCAACGATGAAGTTGTCGCATTCTTGAATTTGGATAATTTTGAGAGTGAAAATGCATTTACTGAAGATGCAAAAAAAGTAGCTACAGTCTTTGCAAACCAAGTTGGAGTGTTATTTGAAAGAATAAAACTGGAAAGAGAGCTAGAGGAACAAAAGGAACGATTTAAATATCTCTCCACTCACGATGCGTTGACTGGCCTTCCAAACAGAAGATTGCTCCTTATGGAAGCCGAAAAATTATTTTCGTTAGCTCAAAGAGAAAACAAAAAGATTTGTTGCATCTATATGGATCTCTGTGGGTTCAAATCTGTGAATGATACTTATGGGCACAAAGTGGGAGATTTTTTGCTCCAAGTGATAGCCGAGCGATTGAAAAATGTTGTTCGAAAGAGTGATATCGTTGCAAGGATGGGTGGAGACGAATTTGTCTTCATGTTGTACGATTGCAAAGAATATGAACAGTTCATCGACAGGGCGTTGAATGAATTAGAAAGCGATATACATCATGAGCAGTGCGGAAAACTAAGGATCTCAGCAAATTTCGGTGTTGCAATTTTTCCAGATGATGCAAGGAATTTAGATGAACTTTTTTCAAAGGCTGATTCTGCAATGTATTATGCAAAGAATAATGACTTAAAATACTGGCCTGCTTCAGATTTGCTCAATTCAGATATTTAAGATACTTCTATCCTTAGCCTTACCTAATTTACTTATTGTACTTTACTTTCAATATAATTGTTGTATAATTAATGTAGACTATTTCAGTCTACATATTTGTTTATTATATAGATTCACTCGGGTGGTGAGGAAATGGAGACAAAAAAATCGCTCAAGATAACAGGCATGACTTGTGCAAATTGTGCAAGAATCGTGGAAAAGTCACTTTCAAAAGTCGATGGTGTAAAGTTTGCCGCTGTGAATCTGGCTACCAACACTGCCTTTGTCATATTGGATAAAGAGATACCAGATGAGAAGCTTAAAGAGGCCGTTGAAAAAGTGGGTTACGGTGTATCAGATGAGCCATCCGAACTTATAGAGGAAAAAAGATTGAGACGGATAAGAACGAACATGCTCATTTCAGTCATAATAACCGTTCCACTAATGGTTCTCATGTTCGTGCACATGGGCGGTGTACACATTCCATATTTCAACGAAATTGAACTCGTGCTCAGTTTCATCGTAATCTTCTATGCTGGCCGAGATACGATTCGTGGTGCAACGATCGCCCTACTTCACAGACATTCGAACATGGATACGTTGATTCTCTTTGGTGCTGCCACCGCATGGTTTACGAATATTCTTGCATACACGAGTCTTAACATACATGCATTCGGCACTGTCGGTGCGATGATTGTCATGCTGCATCTGATCGGAAGGTACATAGAATCTTATCTGAGAGATCGAGCATCAAAGCAAGTCAAAGAGCTACTTGCACTTCAATCGAAAGAGGCAAGGGTGCTTATCAGCGGGGAAGAGATAATGATGCCCATAGAGGCAGTTAAGGAAGGGTCTATTGTAATCGTGAGGCCGGGTGAAAGGATACCACTCGATGGTTTGATCTTGGAAGGAAGTTCATCGATAGATGAGTCCATGCTTACAGGTGAACCGATTCCTGCATTCAAAGAGATAGACAACGAAGTGATCGGTGGCTCGCTGAATTTGTCTGGTGCTTTGAAAATAAGGGTGACGAAAACGGGCGAGGACTCATTCTTAGCAAAGATGCTCTCGCTGATAGAGGAAGTACAAGGCGCAAAAGTTCCGATCCAAGCACTTGCAGATAGGATAACGAACTGGTTCGTACCGGGAGTCATTACGTTAGCTGTGATCAGTGGCCTTTTGTGGTACTTCAATTTCGGCGGTCTAAATATGCTAACTCACTCGATCAGAGAGATTCTACCATGGACCTTGCACACAACTGATTCACTTTCCTTCTCGATCTTTGTATTCTTGACAACTGTGGTAATCGCATGTCCATGCGCACTCGGATTGGCAACACCGATGGCACTGATCGTGGGTACATCACTTGCTGCCAAGAAGGGATTGCTTATAA
>DPIB01000228.1 GCA_003522805.1 Fervidobacterium sp.
AGAGTAATGTGATCAAGAATTACGGAGCCAAGCTCGTCGTGGACAAGTTATTAGAAGAGTACGAATTGGATGAATACTTAACGAAAGTAGACAAGAAAGTGCGCTACGATTTGGAGAGCATGATAAAGCTAATGGTGATGAACAGGTTATTGGAGCCCAAGAGCAAGCTTGGGATAGAAGAGCCAAAAAAAGTCAGAATAATAGAGGTAAATGAGGAAGAAAGTGTTGAAAAGCGTGATGAATAAAGGAGAAACGAGGCGTGTAGTGACTAAGGAGTAAAAATGGAGGAGTAAAAAATCTTCATTTTAGTGTTTATTCATGCCTCGTTTAGATTTTTCTCATTTTTTCAAATGTCAAACTCAGGACCTGTTCTTAGAAATTCCAGAGCCATGTTGATTTCTTTTCTCATGTGAGCCAAACGGACTTTTGACGTCGATAGAACTGAATACCAAATTTCTTCGCTTCCCACATCAACAAGTCTCTCGTTGTCAGAACTTATAATAATCATAATCAATACCACATTACCTTAATCTTAGGTTTTTTATATTTAGGTCCAAGAACATTTTTGAGAGCCTTTTCAATTTCATTTCTCGTCTTTTTAATGTCCTTATAACTAAGATTACGCCCTCTGACATCAAGCACAATTTCCTGTGTAGAACCTGCAGGCAGATTCTTTAGCCGGCTTGTAGTTTGTCTTTTAAGTTCCCTTAACATGGAATCTACGCATTTAGGATTACTTAGATTGTAGTTTTTGACTTCAATTGCCCTCACTGTGCCATCAGGATTCTTTACAACTATATCTGGTCGGGTAGAACCTGGAGTATTTGCCGGAACCTCGACACCGTCGAGGTACGAAACCTGCTTAACGCCACCTTTTGTTCTGCTCAAGACAGTATCTTCCGATTGCTTAGGGCTAGGAATATTACTGGTATTATGATAGAGTGCAACGGCTTTGGTTGCACCATCAACAATAACACCAGTGATAGCACCCCATTTGAAACTTTCACTGCCCGCCAGGGCAGCTGCTTTTTTTGCCTCTTCAAAGTCACCAGTCTGGATTCCTTTAATAGTAGCCGCAGCCACAGCACTGATTGTGCCAGATGACAATGCGTATATCGTGCCAGTTTTGGCGGCGGATGCAAATATCATGCTGACTGCAGCAGGGGCACCAACACCGCCGGAAACTACTGAAACAGTTACACAGGCGAGAATTATCCCTGTTCCCATGGAGACATTTTTAATGACACGGTCATAGGTATCATCATAGGCCGCAAATTCCTCTACAACCGTTTCACCGTTTTTGCCAAGTGAGAAGACATAACGCGTTCCTTGAAATTGTGCATCCAGTTCTTTTAAGGTGTATCCAAAGTATATATTGGCCTTTGAATTATAGGCTACCTCTTCAAGGTAATCCTCAGAAACATATATTACAGAAATATCTTCGATGATGTAGTCCTCGCTATTAAACCGATCAACCAGATCAGAATAAATATTATCCTTAACATATTGCAGTAGAGCAGGATCGCTTAAGCTAGCAAATTCAGGTTGGACGTGATCAGCAGGCAAAAGAGTTTCCTGGGTGTCATTATCTGTTCCCGTGGCTGATGTGGAGGAAGATTCAACCTTCGAAGTTTCAGTTGTGTCAGATGCGGAATTCCGCACTGTGTGCTGTGTGTATATCCATACCACCATCACCATTGTTATTACCAAGAGTATTGTAATTACACGTTTCATCACTCATTTCCCCCCTTTATCAATAGTTTCACTTTTTTTGCGTTTCAATACGACAAGGACAGAAATGACGATGACCACTGCAATGGTACCAATCACAATAGGTGTGTAATTTGTGTTTTGCGGTTCTTCTTGTGTATCCACAAGGACAACATCATCTGGTATTTTCCCCGAATATGTATCTTTATTATCATCCAGATTATCATCCAGGGTTGGAAGAGTGTTTTCTGATTTGGCAGACTCCTGGGGTTTTTCCGGGGTACGCTTTATGGTAGTTGAGATAGTCTCGATCGTTCCATCCTCACGAATTTTAGCACCTTTTTCAATTTCTGCATTCAGTTCTGCGATACTCATCCCTGTGGTAGAAAGTGCTCTTAGATACTTGTTAGAACCTACATAAATGGTTTTCGTTGTGTGCTGATTGGTATATAGGTTCGTCACATTGAAAGTATAAATACCTTCGCTTGTATAAACCTCGCCGTCCTTGGCGGGTCTATTAAAACGGACATCTTCAGTCAGATAACCATCTTTTCCTACCACCAGGATAGACCGCTGAACATCGATGGTTAGGTATTTTGATTTTGCCATATCCAATTTGAAACCATTTTCTGTAAGAGCCTTATCGGCAAGTTCTGCACCAGTTAGCCTATCAAAGGGATAAACCATGCAATTGCCGTTACGAATGGAGAATTTAAACATGATTTTATAATTGTTGTATTTTGCGATTAGGTTAAAAGGGCCACTCATAGATTTGATTTCATAATCCAAGGATACCACATAGTCACCTTCTTCAAAAAGCTGAACCTTGGTATTCGCACCTGTTTTTGCATTAGCAGCAAGGTAGTCTGTATAGATAATCGGGGTCTGAGCCTCACCTTCGGAATTGGTATACTGGATAATCAGCGCTCCATGTTTAAAATTAGTCTGGTCAATTTCAAAGGTGCGGTCATAGCCGTTTGTATCCTCGCTGATGGTCAGATGCTTGTTACCACGCAGTTGTGTAATATCCTCTGACAGGTGAAACCACAGTGTTACCTTATCACCGACATTCTTTAAGAACACAGGAACCTGGTCAGAAGTAACTGTTTCCCGGGTATAGCCATTTACGTAGAAATATCCAATGTCCCAACCATAGTGTGGGTCATTCTTATCAATGGTTTGATAGCCAGAGTATCCATTGTCTCTTCCTGTATTGATCTTACTGCCAAGTTTTTTCATAGGAGTAGCATCAGGTCTGGTTTCATCTGTTTTGCAGAACAAATAAAACTGATATACCTCGGCAACCTGCTTATATTCATAGTTGTGGGTTTTCACGAACAGAATTTGAGTATCCTCAAGCTTACGCTCCATCTTATAGGCAATCAATACTCTGTAGTAACAACCGTTCTGGAGTTGGATATCCCTCGTTTCGTAAAAATTGCTCAGATCTGAGCCCTTTGCGAAGATATCCGACATGAGAACATCTTCAGTCCACCTTACACCATCCAGGGATGTCTGTAAAATCAATGCACCCGACATGATGTTTGAATCCAAGGTCAGGCCATTCACCTTCTTGCTCTTGTCTTTAACCAAATGCCATTCTTCAGGGGTACGATTCAGCACTTCCTGATTAATCTTATAACTGAAGGTCACATTGCCCTTATTAACTTCATAAACAGGAAATGAGTTAATAACCTTATTCGCATTGCTGACATCTCCGTTAATGAACAGCGTACCAACCGCCGGAGATGACGAAGGAGAGTTCCCCCCTATAACATAATGACTGTCTTTTTTCAAATCATAAACATTTGCGGAAATATTCAGACTCGTATTCTTTGCATATACCACCGAGCCACCGAACATACTGAACAATATTACGAATGTAACGACCATAACAGATATTCGCTTAAAGGTTCTTCTTATCGCATTCATGTTTTTTCTCCTTTGCAGGCTCTGATACTGTTAGCCAAAATTTATGAAACCATGCAATAATATTGTTGAAACCTAGAAAGAGACACCACATCCCAAGAAAAAGGCGATACCCAATGTTCGAATATCCTTACTGTGGTTTTTCTGATTTCTACAAAAATGGATATTCTTACAATGGTTCTCAACTGTATTTCTGCAAATCTTGTCACAAGAC
>DPIB01000226.1 GCA_003522805.1 Fervidobacterium sp.
GCTTGCATTTCTACAAGCCCCCGCATCTATAGACGGGGGGTAGTTGACTTAGAAATTCTTCGTTTGTCATGAAAATACTTATTGGCGTTACAGATATATACCTTTCTGAAAGAGCCTTGTAGTCGGCTAGTGGATCCGGATCATCTTCGATTACATCACCTAGCATCCAATAATATTCCCTTCCTGTAGGGTCTACCCTCTTCTCGAAGTAATCCTCGTATCTTCGTTTACTTTGCCTTGTGACCTTCCATCCATTTATTTCGTTATATGGCAACGATGGTACGTTTATATTTAATGCGGTAAATTCCGGAATACTCTTCACATCGAACTCATTTAGAAAGTCTAGCAAGAACAATGCAGCAGTTTCATAGATCGGCGATTTGAAATCAGCAACCGATATAGCTATCGACGGGACTCCCGCAATAGCGCCTTCTAGTGCCCCGCTTACAGTACCTGAATATATGACGTCTGTTCCCAAATTCTCTCCTCTATTTATCCCACTTATTATGAGGTCCGGAATCATGCCCTTTTCTTTGTAAATCACATCCAGACCGATCTTTACACAGTCTGCAGGTGTACCAGAGACAGCGTACATTTCGAAAGGCTCACTGATGTCTAGTTTTCTAGTCCATAACGGTAATCGTAACGTTATACCATGCCCAACTGAACTTTGTTCAGATTCTGGCGCACTGATGACTACGTTATGCCCCCGACTCAGAAATCTTGCTGCACACAGAATACCTGGTGCTGTCACTCCGTCATCATTTACAAGCAATATGTTCAAACCGTTCAAGCTCATGATGCCACTCCTCACTACAATTTGTCGTCTTTCTTGTGTTTCACCACGATATTCTAGTTACTTTAGCTACTTTGTCAATTCTTTTACGTACTCTTCGAGTTTGTTAATACCCTCTTCGTAGGGATACGTTCCTACTATTTGCCCTTTGTAAAACAAAACTACACCACCTTTTGTTCCAGCTATCCCTACATCGGCTTCTTTCCCTTCGCCTATACCATTGACAATGCATCCCAATACCGATACAGTTATTTTCTTATCTATCTTAGCAATTTTTTCTTCTATTGCAAGTGCTACTTTCTCAACATCAAACACCGACCTTGCACAAGTCGGACAAGCTACAACGTCTGGCCCCTCCCTCAAGTGGAGGAACGTTAGTAACTTTCTTGCCGAAATTACTTCGTTTACAGGATTCCCTGAGATCGATATCCTCAATGTATCGACCAATCCGTCCATGATCAGCGTACTTAAGGCGATCGATGACTTTATCAACGAATTATAAATTGTACCCGCTTCAGTAACGCCAACATGCAGTGGATAATCCACTTGTTTGGCTACATATCTGTTAGCTTGTATGGTCTCAATCGCATCTGAACTTTTCACAGAGATTACTATATCGTTGAACCCGTGTTTTTCGAGCAATTTGACCTCTCTGAGTGCTGCTTCTCCAAGGGCTTGTTCTCTTGGCAGATGTTCAAGGTCCTTTGGTAGTGAGCCAGTATTTGCCCCCACTCTTATAGGTACGCTACGTTCCTTGGCAATTTTCACAATCTCCAACACTTTTGATGGGTCACGTATGTTGCCTGGGTTTATCCTAATTTTGTCTATGCCATTCTTAATAGATTCTATGGCAATTCGATAGTCAAAATGTATATCTCCAACGAGTGGAACTGATATTCTTTCCTTTATTTCTTTCACTTTTTTGGCGCACTCTAAGTCGGGGAGCGAAACCCTAACTATCTCACAACCTGTTCGAACAAGATTGTTTATCTGTTCTACTGTTTTTTCCACATCTCTCGTATCTGTATTGGTCATTGACTGGATTACAATTGGATTGCCTCCACCTATTGAAATGTCACCAACTTTAACCATCTTACTAGCTCTCATTGTTTATCCCTTCAGTCCGTATTTTCTGATTCGTAGATTACATAAATAATCTGCCTATGTCCATGAAAGTAATGAAAATAAGTAGTCCTATAAGTAGGAAAAAGCCAATTGCATGGATCCAGTTCTCAATGTTCCTATTTATCTTCTTCCTGCTTATCATCTCTATAAGTGCAAAGATAATTCTTCCGCCATCGAGCGCAGGTAACGGGAAAAGATTAAAGATACCTAGGTTTATAGTGATTATCGCTATGATGGTTAGTATGGTTTCTAAACCAACCTGGGCAGCTTCACCTATTATTTGCACCATACCAAGTGGGCCAGCCACTTCATCTAGATTCTTACCTACGAAGATACCAGGTAAGCTCTTCCAGATGTAAAGTGCCAAGCGGTTACTTCTCTGAACTGCCAAAGTGATATTCTGAAGACCTTTCGGCTTTATCGTCACAGACTGAGACTCAAGCACACCAGGTATGGATAGGATTTCGATAAATTTTTCTTTTGATAAGGTAATTTCTTTTATTTCGCCCTTTGATTCATATAAGATTCTAACATCGTTACCAGATGGGGTAATGATTGTATCAATTACAGTGCCATTAGTAGAAATATATATTTCATCAGGTTTCAACGTTAGCGATGTCACTGCATCAAAGAGATCGTTGCTACTATTGATGGGGAAGTCATTAACCTGTAGCAACTTATCACCCTTTGAGAAGAATTCTGTATCTTTGGCAAAAACATTAGAAAACTGCCCATAGTAGATGCCTATAGCGTAGCGTTCCTGAGTCACAGAGACATTGCTCAGAATGCCACTCAGTTCCCCAGATTCCGATTTTATTGTAACAAATTCTTTTTGCCATTTTTCCATATAGACCGGTAGCTCCATATTGTTTATACTCAAGATCTTGCCACCCAACTCACCTTTGGCATCTTCTACTATAAATTCAAATTGTTGTGTCGTCAGTTGAGGAAAGACAGTTATCTCTTGAGTCTTCCCGTTACGTGAAATTTCAAATGTTACAGTCTTCCCTTTCCTGATCATATCTGTCATATCTGCAATATCGAAAACATATTTCCCATTTATCTTAATAATTAAATCCCCACTTCTCAAACCAGATTGCTCTGCAGGCGAATTTGGAATCACCTTATCGATGACGATTGGTTTGTATCCCCATACACCGATAATCAAGATAAAAAGGAGATAGCCCGCAAGAATAGAAAAGACAGGTCCTGCAAGAAGTATTATGAATCGTTTCCACGCTGATACGCCATATAATGAATCAGATGACTCTTCTTCCGTTGGATCTTCTCCCTTGAGTCTTACATAACCACCCAACGGAAATGCGTTGATTCTAAAATCTGTTTTCTTGCCGGCCTTTCTATAGATTTGTGGTCCAAAACCTATCGCAAATTCATGAACTTTTACTCCAAATACCTGGGCAAAAATAAAGTGACCAAATTCGTGTACTATGACTATGAACATGAAGACTACTAAGAATACCAATATGTTGATCAATATTGTCATACGTTCCAAAACCTCCTCAGTTATTGATAAATTTCTTTACAAACTCTCCAGCATAAATCCTTGAAAGCTTGTCTACTTCAAAGACATCGTCAATTGCAGAAACAGAGATAGCCTCACTCCCGATTTTTTCTACAACCTCTCGAATGATCCAATTGATGGCTTCGAATGTGATTTTGCGGGTCAAAAAGTACTCTACAGCAATTTCATCCGCACTGTTGAATGCAATCCTTTTTGCTAGATCGTCTTCCTTAGTAATCTCCAATCCATAGAAGAAAAGTGGATAACGCTCTTTTTCAACTAACAGAAGTCGTGTGTCAAACTCTTCGACAGGTGATACGTAAGATTCATACACTCGCGATGGATACGTTAAGGCATAACCAATAGGTACCCTCATATCAGGCCTACCTGCGTGAATTTTTATAGTGCCGTCTTTCAAAAAAACTATTCCATGCACGAAACTTGACGGATTTATTCTTACATCAATCTTGTCGTAAGGTAAATTGAACAATTCATGTGCCTCAACAACTTCGAAGAATTTATTCACCATCGTAGCTGAATCAATCGTAATTCTCTTTCCCATATTCCAAGTAGGATGTTTTAGAATCTCATCAGGTAGCATGGTATTTATCTTGTCCAATGGGATCTGTCTAGTAGCACCACCAGAAGCCGTTATGATGATATGGTCTATATGCTCCTCGTACAATTGAAAAATCGCAGAATGCTCACTATCGACCGGGATGATTTCCACTTCATTCTTTTCCGCTAGTTCTTTTACAAATGGACCAGCACATACCATCGATTCTTTTGTTGCGAGTGCAATACGCTTTGCATATCTGATGGCGTCAAGAGTTGCCTTGACTCCATCAAAACCAGGTACTGCACATACAACGATATCAGGATGCGTCTTTTCGAGCAACTCACTTGTACTCTCAACACGTGTTCCGTTGGGTAGTGCAACATTTCCAAGATAATACTTAACATGGAATTTGTTCAATATATCTTGTGCAACTTGCCCATTCTTGCCAAACGATATGCCAGCAACAGTGAATCCTTTGACTTTTTCTATAACATCTAAGGATTGCGTTCCTATAGATCCTGTAGCACCTAACACTACAACGGCTTTCTCCTCCAACGTACGTACACCACCTTGCCCATTTGAACATCTACCTTGACTTCATTTTCCAATGCCAAATTACTGACACCAATTGGTGAATCGATCTTCATCTCCCCATTGAAACCATATTTGAATCCAGTTAGTTTAAATTGTGCACTGCATAGGGGTAGAAACGACCATATCTCGCCGTACACTGCTTTAAGGGCACTCTCACCAGCCTTTAATACACCTATCTCGCAGCTGTCAGAAACAGCTGTGACGTTATCATATCTACTCATAAGCCCTATCATAGCAAGGATCATATCTATCCTTTCACCTTGCCAGTTAAGTATTTCAATCTCCGAAGCGCCGTGCTTAAAAGCATAAATCAGCGCCAACTCTAGATCTGTTTCATCCTTTTCATGTGGATAAATCTGTATCTTTGCACCCATATTTTCAAAATACTGGAGTGTTTCTTCAGAAACCGAATCCATATCCCCGACTATTACATGAGGTACAACATTTCTCTTTCTAAGCTCTTCTGCGCCCCCATCAGCAGCGATGATAAACTCACCGGTTATGTACATCGTACCGTTATGACTCCCATTAACAATAATACTGGCACGCATACTATCCCCCCAAGCTCTCTACCTGTATTCTCAAAGTACCCCTTGAGTAGGTAAACTATTCCATCTTATCCATCTTAAGAAGATGGAACTTCCTGTTTTATCGAGTACCTGAGACACTCTCCGCAGACGTAATTTCGGCCCGTTACTATCTACTAAGTACATCAAATCATAATTTCATTCTTGCTCGCATTTATACGACTGACCTCCGCACGAATAATGGGATTAACGATTAGATACAATCGATTGGTAAATTTCTTTCACTTTAGCTATGTCTTGTGCATGCTCTAGATTTCCCCCAGGTGTTTCGAGTATCAAGGGAATCGATGAAAATGTACGATTCGATAAGAAGATCTTGAACCCTTCAATACCTATGTTCCCATTTCCTATGTTTTCATGCCTATCTTTTTGTGAGCCTAGAGAATTTTTTGTATCGTTGAGATGGATGAATTTCAATCGTTCTATACCCACTTCTCTATCTATCTCATCTAACAACTGCTGGATACCTTCTGGCTTGGTAACATCATACCCTGCGTCATACCCGTGACAAGTGTCGAATGTAAAACCTATTCTATCTGGTTGTTCGCAAGCTTCTATGATCTTTCTCATATGTGCATAATTGTAACCTATGTTCCCACCTTTTTTGACCACATTTTCAAGTAGTATATTCACAGTCTTTTCTCTCTTGAATACGATGTTTAGTGCCTTTGCAATCCTCTCAATACCACTCTTCTCACCTGCACCAAGATGGCTTCCTGGATGAATGTTCAAATGTCTTATATCGAGTTTCGCACAGATCTTCATTTCTAATTCCAATAGCTCAGTAGACTTCTCCCAAACATCATCTTTTGTACTTGCGATGTTTATGAGGTAACCTGAATGACACATAAAATATTCAGGATTCAACTGATATCTTTTCACATCTCTTAGAAAATGTACCACATCTTCTTCTGCAGGCATCTTTGCAGTCCACTGCCTCGGGTTATGTGGAAATATCTGGAAGGTGTTGCCACCTATTTCTACAGTCTCTTTTGGAACTCTAGAAAAACCACCACCAATTGGCATATGAGCACCTATTATAATTTCTGGCATGATCATAACCTACCTTTATTAACACTCCCTATGATATTCTCTATCATTATATCATTATCATTTCCTATCACACCACTCGTCATGTAATATACCGTAAACTATTATATCCCAAAATCTGGCATTATGGAACTTTGCCTCTTTCAATCTCCCTTCTTCACTAAATCCAAGTGAATCTAGGATAGCCACTGATTTTTCGTTATATTCGTAGACCTCTGCGGTTAGCCTGTGCATATTCATTTCATCAAACGCATATTCGATAGATTTTTTCAACATGGCTCTCCCAAAGCCCTTGCCACGGAACGATTCGACTATGTAGTATGTAAGATATGCGTTTCTATTGAATACCCGCAGATCGAATTCGACGAATCCTATCTCTTCTCCAGCATGCTCAAATGTCAAGTATATCGGCTCAGCTTTTATAATTCTTCTTTCTGAGAAAAAGATAAGATCTGCGGTGGAAATATCGATACTTGTGGAATGTGCTACAGTAAAATCCAGTGTTTTCTGAAAATCGCCAATACACTCATCCATACTAAGAATCTTACTCCTCCTTATCAATCCTCTCTATAATCTCCGATTTTTCATTCAGGGCATCGATTTCCTCAAATACTGCTAACAATTCCTCTTCCAAAAAGCGTTTTTCCTTATCCATATTCATTATTTCGACATAATCCTGTGTTATATGCATCTTTCTGTCTATCTCTTCTATCTTTTGTGCTAATTCTAATTCTCTTACCTGTAACTCTTCCAATTTCCTTTTCATAGTCTTCAGCTGATTCCTGATTTTCTTCTTCTCTTCAAAATCGATGTTCTTTTGCTTCTCTTCCCTCTCTTTTTCCTTGGCAAAGAAGAGTGGC
The DNA here is from genome assembly GCA_003522805.1 of Fervidobacterium sp. Lineage (GTDB taxonomy): Bacteria > Thermotogota > Thermotogae > Thermotogales > Fervidobacteriaceae > Fervidobacterium. The sequence continues at coordinate 7,094 of DPIB01000226.1, forward strand.
TCATTGACCTCAACGATCGTGTGGTCTCTTATCGTCAGGAATCTGTTGCACACATTCCTGATCAATTCAACATCATGTGATACAAGCAATATACTACCTTTGTATTCTTTGAGAGCATCTTCCAACGACTCAACTGTTTCCAAATCCATATGATTCGTAGGTTCGTCCAATATCAACAAATTCGGCTTCCTCAAGAGTATCTTAGCCAGTGCCAGAATCTGCCTTTCGCCACCGCTTAGCGATGCAATTGTTTTAAAAACATCTTCCCCTTTGAACCCAAATCTTCCCGCATACGCCCTGATTACGTAATCAGGCTTTTCTGGCATCTCTTCAAATATTTCATCGAAAACCGTGTTATCGAGGCCAAGCTGGTCTACAAACTGCTCAACATATGCTACATTTACCTTATGCCCGAGGTTGATTCGCCCCACTTGATAATCCAGGTTAATCGGATTGTCTTGGTTCAAAGTATTTACCAGACCGGAGTAGTCCATTTGGTTCGATTGGTTTATCTCATTTGCAATGATCTTCAACAAAGTGGTCTTCCCAGAACCATTCGGCCCCATAATGGCCACTTTATCCCTCTCGTAAATCGTGAAGGAAACATTTTTTAGCAACCCATTCCAAGAGACATTCTCCACATTCAGAACAACATATCCTGTACTTACTGGCTCTGGTATGCTTATTCTTCTCTCCTCTTCTTCCAAATACAAATTCGGCATATTCTCAAGCTCTGCTATCATCTTCTCCAGTATTTTTTCTTTACTCTTAGCTTGCTTTATGAGTTTTTCTCTACCCCATCTTCTATACCTATCAATTATTGCCTTCAGTCTCTCTATTTCCCGTTGAATATTTGCCACCTGACGTCTTTGTGTCTCGATTATTTTTTGCCTCTCGATATGATAGTGGTCAAAATCCATGTCGAAAGTCCATATGGTTTCGTTGTTGATCTCCCAGAATTTTCTACATACGTCTCTGAGAAAATTTCTGTCATGCGAGATGACTATGTAACCGCCCTTAAACGAATTCAGCAGTGTCTTCAAATACTCAATGCTCTCTATGTCGAGAAAATTGGTTGGTTCATCTAGAAGTAGGAAGTCTGGCTCTTCAATGAACAATCTTCCTACCTGCAATTTCGTTTTCTCACCACCACTGAAAGTTGATATATCTCTATTCCAGTCCTCTTCGGAGAATCCTAATCCCTTAAGAACACTTCTTACCTGTTTTTGCTTTTCACTTGTGTCCGCAACGTTCATGTAATACTCATATGGGGTATTACCATCAAACGTTCTGTACTGATCCATGTAAAGAACCTTTCCTGAAGTATTTATTTCCCCATCATAATCGTTGAAAATACCTGCTATTGCTTTCATCAGCGTACTTTTTCCACTTCCATTCTTACCCATTAGGCCTATTCTATCTTTCGGAAATATCGTTGCATTGAAGTTTGAAAACAAAACCTTCTCAGGAAACGAGATGGACAAGTTTTTGATACTGATCAAGTCTTATCTTCCCTTCTTGTTTAATTTTGCTGCCCTTCTTGTTCTGACAAATTGATAAAACTGATATGGTTGCGACAATGCCAATTTCAATGGCTTTGGCAAAATCAGAATGAGCAGATACATAGGCACATAGGCACGAGTATCGATGGAAAGGTAATGTACCAATAGGCTCTTAATGTCTCTTCTGTTACGACCATACCAATCATTGTAAGTATTCCTAATATGATGCTGCCGACTGTGATATGGTAGCCCAAAACAAATATAGAGTCTTCCGAAAATCTATTCAACACAGATGCAATTTGTGACCATACGATTTTTAGATTGTTTCTCTCAACAACTTGAGCAATCCAGATGACAAATATCATGGCACCAAATTCTCCAACCAAGCTCAGGAGGCCATATCTTCCATACCGTCCAGAATTCCAATTTGAACCACCATTTACCCAAGCAGTCAGAATCCAAATGCCTAGTGCTGTAATTCCATGCCAGAAATGCAATTTGAAATGTACTTTTTCTCTGAACAATCTCCCAAACTCTAATGTGATGAGCGCCGTAAATGCAACATCTATCTTGAATGGCATTGCTACAGGCTTTATCGAAGAGTACATCCTAAGGAATATGCCAAAAGCAAGTTCGATTTCTTCTTGATGATTTTTGTTACACTAGCCCCATCTTTTGGATAAAGATATCCACTGATAAAAGGAAAAATGGCTATTATATACGTCAGAAACTCAAAGATAAATGTTGGACATTGCGAGTGTGCAAGTATCACAAGAATTATCGCTAAACCACGCGAATAGTCAAGCCATTCAATTCGATTTGGTGCACTTGTTGCCATACTTGCCTTTCTTTCAACTACTTTGGTCAATCACTCCGATTCCATTGCGCCACTCTCTACATGCTGTTGAACTCTTATCACAGCAACCACCAGTGAAATCCTACTCTATTTAGACAGGAATTGAGAAATAAGACTAATCAACTGCATCTGTTTGAACAGATTTGCTAGTCTGCAAGACTCCAAGTACGATCGAAAGGCTCATCAGTACAGCACCAATTGCTTGAATGGTTGATAACCTCTCATCAAGTAATAAGATCGAAAGTATCATCGAGAAAATTGGCTCCCCAACAAAGATCAAAGCAGACACGTTACTCCCCACTACCTTTTGATATTTTGCCTGTATGATGATCGCCACTATCGTAGCGGTAACTGCCGTGAATGCAGCTGTCCCTAAAGCAGGTAGTGTAAATGTCCAAGTGCCACTTGGGTAAATGAAATTAAATATCGTGTTCAAAACTGCTACCGTTAGAAATTGTGGAGTAAGTAACTTGTATTCACTCGTCTTTTTGGAAAACACGGTGATTAAAACGACGTGGAGTGCATAACAAAGGCCACAGATCATCGTCAAAAAATCGCCAAAGTTGAAACCATTGATTCCACCGCTTAGTAGATACATGCCGATGAAAGCTCCTATAAATCCAAAAACCTGAAATATTCGTGGCTTTTCCTTTTCGATGAAGTACGAGAAGAAAGGTACTATAACTATGTAGAGAGAGGTTATAAATCCACTCTTTGTGGAAGTTGTCAATGTCAATCCCCAAGTTTGGGTAGCATAAGCCACAGACATCACTATACCGAGTATTGTTCCATGTACCCAGTCTGACTTTCTAAACATGAGCAATGATAAAAAAGTTGCGATCCAAAATCGGATCGCATTGTACAAAAAGGGTGAGACTTCTTCAGTCAAGACCATTTTCTGAATGGGAAATGTCAGTCCCCAGAGAAATGTCAAGACCAAGAGCCAGAAAACTGCTATCGATTTTTTAGGTTTACCAGTTGAATTTTTATTTTTGTTTGAAAACTCATTTTCATTATGTTCCATGACGGTATCTATAATTCACCTCGGTCCTTCTGTTTTCTTATCCTCACTTTTATCATTTTTCCTGCAAGAAGATTTCCACTTCTGTATGTGGGGAATGATACATATACCACATTAAAACC
>DPIB01000161.1 GCA_003522805.1 Fervidobacterium sp.
GTCGATATCTTAAAGGAGAACTTGGATAAGCTGAGAAAGATTTTTAGAGGGCAAGCAGAGTTTCGAATAGACAGAGATGTGAACAAAGTAGTAATAAAAATAAAGGATAGTGATACTGGGGAGATCATACGACAAATACCCCCAGAATTGGTGGTCAAGATTTCGAAAAGCATTCAGGAACTGCTCGGATTATTGATGGACGAAAGGGTGTGATGATGTATGGACCTTTCTTCAATTGCTGGCAACATAAACTATCGTTACCAACAATCAACGCGAATGCAGATTGGCGGTGTGGTCAGTGGCCTAGATACTGCATCAATAATCGATAAACTCATGGAGGCAGAATCACTACCTCTTCAGAGACTTAATAACAAGTATCTGAACTACACGAATCTTCAGAAAGCATACAAAACCCTCTCTGAGAAACTCAGAGATTTTTACAATTTTGCTTCGGACTTTTCGTTGCAGTCTAATCTTATTCCGAAAATTGCGACTTCCTCAACAAACGTATTGAGTGCAAAGGCTTCTGCAGGTGCGGTAGAAGGTGTGTATTCGATCGATGTTCTTTCTGTTGCAACAAACAGCGTACTTCAAACAAGAAAGTTTGGGGAAACGTTTACTGATGAAAGCTCTGTGGGAGATATTAATACAAGGTATGAACCAAAAGATTCGACTGTGAAGATATCGATCAACGGTTCTGAGCAAACTGTAGAGATTCTTAAAACTGACAAAATAACTGACGTTATTCAAAAGCTCCAAGAGGGATTCGGTGCAGACACAGACATAGACATATCTTTTAGTGATGGGAAGCTTAGAATTTCTTCCAATAAAGTGTTCCAAATATCAAATGTTGAAGGAAATTTTACTTCTGTATTTAGATTGAATGATTCATATCTCAAGAAAGATGGAGACAATTACGTACTCGAGAGTAGCGGTGATATAGGTGCATATAGCTCGCTAAAAACAATTTCTGACCTCCAGATCTCTGGTAATCAAACATTGACGATAAACGGTGTGAATATAGCTTTGAAAGACACGGATAGTATATCAACATTAGTTTCAAAGATCAACAGTTCCACTGCAAATGTTGTTGCTAACTACGATGACAAGAACGGGAAAATAGTTCTGACAAGTAAGACAACTGGAGATAATGTAATAAATGTAACAAGCGATAATCCTGACCTGATTAATAAGCTTGGTTTCTCGAATGGAGAATTTACCTTAGGCCAAGTCGCAAACTTAAGGATATTGGCAAATGGTTATTCACAGGAAGTCACTTCAAGGACTAATGATATCACGTTTAATGGCATTACGTTGAACCTTTCTTCAACAGGTTTTACTACGGTGGCTGTTTCTGTCGATAAAGATAAGATAGTCGAAAATGTGAAGGAATTCGTAAAAAAGTGGAATGAACTTACAGATTTTATATACACAAAACTCTCAGAAAACAAGGTTACAAGCAAATCTGAAGACGAAATGAGCGAAGAAGAGAAACTACAAGGTCTTTTGAAAAACAACACGCTTCTCAGAAGGGTTTTCGAAAAGCTTAGATCATTCCTCACAACAAAAGTAGATGGCAAGAGCTTAGCAGATTTGGGGATAACTTCAGGAGATGTCGGTAAAAGTTTTGAAAATACTATGAAAGGTAAGATAACCCTTGATGAAAACAAACTGAAAGCATTTATCGACAATAACGGTTCAGATGCAGTCTGGAAGTTCTTTGGAAACAGTGATGGAACGAAGGGTCTGGCAGTCCAAATAAAAGAATATAGCTACCAATTGACTAAGTTCAATGGTGAAATAGATACCGTTGCCGGTGTAAATGGGAGATTAGAATCTGAAAAGAGATTGTTGTCCAAACGAATGGTTTCAATGCTAGAATATCTACAAAAGAAAGAAGAAGCACTCTGGGCAAAATATTCTTCGCTAGAGAGTGCTCTGGCGAAGCTATCTGCACAAAGTAACTTTATAAGCCAGGCGTTCTCTTCCAACAAGCAGTAGGAAAAATATCATCTAGCTAGTCTTTTTGCTGGTTTTTTGTGTCCCATTTTTGTAAATAATATCTGCAGCACCGACTCAAAATGCACTTTTCACATTTAGGAGAAATAGGTCTGCATACATTCTTTCCAAATTCTACCATAGAACCGTTGACTGGACCCCACAGGCTGGGGTCCAATATTTTTTTCAGCGCTTCCTCTGTCTTCTCCGGTGTCTTGGTCTTCACCCATCCTAATCTATTGGTTATCCTATGCACATGTGTATCAACCGCCAAAGCGGGTATACCAAAACTTACGTAGAGAACAATATTTGCAGTCTTCCTACCTACACCAGGGAGTTTTACCAACTCTTCAAAGCGATTTGGAACCTTACCTCTGTATTGTGTACTCACGATATTTGCGATTTCTATTATCTTCTCAGCTTTTCTCTTATATAACCCCGCAGGTTTTATTAGCTCATACAAGTCCTCTGGTTGCAAACGAGCTATGTCCTCTACAGACCTATATCTACTAAACAGGTTTTTTGCCGCAATCTCTGTGTTTTCATCTCTGCTCCTTTGACTCAAGACAGTTTTAATAAGGACCTCGAATGGGTCATTGAACTCATGCTCTCGTGGGAAATTCTCGATAATCAAGGAGGCTAGTTTATTATAGTCTCTGCATGATGAATCATTATTCATATTTCAGTATCATCTGCCTAGCAATTCTCTCATCCTCTTTCATTTGTTTTACCAATTCGCCAACGTTTGAAAAGCGCATTTCAGGTCTTAAATAATCTATAAATTCCACTCGAAGTTCTTTGCCATACAGATATCCCTGAAAATCCAATATATACACCTCGTATTTGATAGCCTTAGTCTTCTTGATTGTTGGACGATACCCTACGTTCATCAATCCATAGTACTCTTCGGGCGTGTAAACCTTAACCAAATATACACCAGTTGCAGGGTCCATTAAGAAATGAT
>DPIB01000024.1 GCA_003522805.1 Fervidobacterium sp.
TAAGGTGGCGGGTAGTTTAAGACTGTTATCGCTTTTTGTTTCCTATTCTAGACTTTTAGCTCATGCCATATGTTTCGGATCTTTGAACTATATTCTCTGTACCTATCTCTTGAGCACACTACTGCGTTGAGCTCCTTAGCTAGTCCTAGTATAAGCTCATCTGCAGGAGAATGATAGTAAACTCTTTTGTACTTAAAGTACTTCGTATTAAACTTGTACTTTGCATTGGCATCAAAGACTACGTAGAATGGAAAATAAATCTTGTCCAATTTGGATACTAAAGATAACAAAGTGTCTATTTTCTCTGGTCCCTTAAGTTCTGAAATCATAAGTATGTTATTCCCATCTATTATTAAAGGCTTTTCAAAATTTTTGCAAGTAAGAACTCTCCAAACATATGGGTGGATCATAGACTTTACAGAATTCCTCTCAACTCCATCAAGGTAATTAACAAAATCTCTCATCCACAAATAGTCTTCCAATTCTAAAGGAGTAATTCTTATAATCTCTTTTTTTATCTCGTCTATAAAACCATCTTCAGAAATAGTTTCCAAAGCACGAAGTTCTAAGAAGTTTTCAAGTTTTAACTCGTTCAATTTGCTCTTTTTCTCTTTAATGAAATCTCTGTAGTTGCTGATCTTGGAACTAGGAAACGGGTAGGTAGAAGGCTTTGACCAAAATAGGATTTCAAATAGCACATATTTCGAGATAGAGTTCCGTTCAAAATCTGTTATCTTTGATTCAATAGTATCTCTACCGTTGAACAAATTATCGAGCAGAAAAGAAAAAACGAGGGGATTTGTCTTCTTTAGATCTTCTTTCTCAGGCCTTTCGAAGTTTCTTATTAGCGATTCGATTTTCCCCTTGTTAAGTTCTCTATAATCCTTCAAGATGTCCAAAATAATCTTTCGTTTTCCTACTAGTGAATTGAACCTTTCGATAAATTCCTGCTTGTATAGATTCTCAAAGTCCTTTGTCAAAAAATCAACTCCAGATACTTCTAATTACTTAAAAAACGGATTCATCTTGAACAATTTCTCCAAAGTAACGATATCCCCGTGCCCGGGGCAGACGTACCAATCTTGAGGAAATTGCTTAAATATCTTGGAGAGAGTTCTTACTGTTTTACTCATAACTCGTTGTTGACCAGGGATTGGGTTCAGATCGGCTCTTCCAACTGTGTCTGAAAAGACGACATCGCCCGTAAATAGAACGCCTTCGAAAACTACTATGCGTGAGCCCGGGGTATGCCCAGGTGCTAGTAGGGTATCAAAATAATCATCTATATTATACCAAGAAATGTCCATACTAACAATATCATTAAAAAAGCCTGATAAATTAAGTCTAGCTTCTCTTAAAAAAGCACTATCTTCCGGTGATATATACAGCCTATCGACTTCAAGTTCTCTGATTCCTGCTATATGGTCATAATGACCGTGTGTTATTATGACATCACATTTGATCCTGTCTACGTATTTCCCGATACCCTTGCCTGGATCGACAACATAGTTTATCCCATGTAGTGAAAAGAGGTAAGTGTTGACTTGTAGCTCACCAGAAGTTCTGAATATCCGTAGGTCTTTGAAAGAAAGTTTCTCCATTTTTCATCCCCCTCAATTGTTTTCTTCTAAGCTATGAACATTCGTTAAACACGGCACTAAATAACGAAAACAACGATTAGAAGAGAAGATTGTAAATGATGTTTGCACTGAATGCAGCTACTAGTCCTCCTACAGTATGCGATATTATTGCTTTACTTGTGAGATGTCTATATCCAAGGGCATCCATCATACCCACATGTGTACTGAGATAACCACTCCATGTCATACCGATAGCTGTGAAGACTGCAACGTCACTTGGATTCACCAATCCATGCTCCATAAACCGCGGTATAAGAGCTAATGCCGCACCTGTTGAACCCAAACAAGTTATTGGGAATGCCACAAGTTGTGGTGATTCGAAACCAAATAATATCTTCATCGGCCAGTAGAGATATTTACCGATCTTATCAAAAAGTGCTATACCTTCGTAGGCCAACCCTTGATATCCGGCATTGAAATCCTTTGGCCCGAAGGTAATCATCATGATAAAAGTACTTATTATGAGAACACCTGGAATTATTCCAATTCCAATGTCAACTCCAGATTTACCGCCATCAAGCATCGCCTCTAAAGTCCTTTCGAATATGCTGCCTTCCCTTATTTTTCTGTATTTCAGGTTTTCTTTTTGTATTTCCTTAGGAATACTTCCAAGCCTCTTCTTTGTCCAGTACGAGAACATCCTAACGCTCACTATACTACCAATCACAGTGGAAATGTTCCCAATAACAACTGCAGGCAGCAAGTTTACGCCTGCACGTCCACCTTGCGCTATGAAAAATGTTGATACAATCATACCCATGCCAAATGCTGTACCTAAATTGCAGAGTAAAGGCTCTTGCCATTTTTCAAAATGCGAGATAAAGTTTTTATCTTTACCTAGTGCTATTATAGCAGGATTATCGGAAAAATAAGTTGATAATACTCCCATTACCGCAATACCGGGTAGGTTGTATAGCGGTTTCATGAATCTATCCAACAATATATCGACCCAGTGAACTACTCCAAATTCATCGAGCAGTGCGGCAAAAGCACCTGTTAGTACTGCAACAGCCATTATAAATAATACTGTGTTTAGCAGAAGATCATGAGCTGTGGCCATAAGGGTCTTAAAAAAATTAGCTCCTCCCATAGTAGCTAGGAAAAGCCAAAGAAATATCACCAGAACGAATATAAAGACGAACGTTTCAAACGAAAATATACTCTTTTGCCCCACAAGAAATGCCTCCTTCAGACTATTTTGACACTATTTGACAATATGAGTTTGTCGAGATTATCGAGTTTTGTAACTACATCTATTATCAAGAGTGTATCAGTGAAAACGAAAAGAGTCAAAATTCACAAATAGGGGAAAAGTGCTACAATTCTAAAGATAAAGGAAATAAAGCATGATAAGTACATACCCTTTTACCTATGATATAATATATATAAATATTTTAGAATTGATATTCGTTTCAAACGTACATAAAAAGGAGGTAGTTGACTTGCCATCAAAGACAAAACTGAAAGAGTTTTTTAAATCTCTCGCACAGAATCCGATGACTTTTAAAGAAATATGCAGGTTTTACAACATCGATGATGAAAAGGAGAGAGAATTGCTGAAAAAGCAACTGGAGGAATTAACTAGTACTGGGTATATATTCAAGGGAGATGACGGTAGATACAGATTAGCCAGGGGGAACCTTGTTACCGGTATAATCGAGTTTACTCGTAGTGGGAACATAGCTTTCGTGACAGCTGAAAATGGTCAAGAAATAGCAATTCCTGTAGAGAAAGCGAATTTGGCAATGCATAAAGATACAGTTCAGGTACAGATAATAGGGAAATGGTATGAACTGCCCGAAGGTCGTGTCACAAAGATATTGGAACGTGGCATAAAACAATTTGTCGGTGTCTTTGAAACTCGCGGGCAATTTGCTTTTGTAATTCCTGATGACCCGAAATTACCATACGAATTCAACGTACCTATTGAGAACATCAACAGTGCTAAACCTGGAATGAAGGTTGTTGCTGAGATTACAAGATATCCGTCCCCAAAGAAGGCACCAGAGGTTAAAGTAGTTGAAGTATTAGGAATGGTGGAAGATCCTGCGACGGATTTTCCGACAGTTGTTGTGAAACATAATTTATCGGTACAATTCCCCAATGAAGTGATGGAGGAAACTGCTAAGCTGCCTGATAGAGTACCTGAGTCTGATCTTAGAGACAGATGGGATTTTAGAGATGAGATAATAGTCACGATAGATGGTGCTGATGCTAAGGATTTTGATGATGCAGTACAAGTTAAGAAACTGCCAAACGGAAACTACCTACTTGGTGTCCACATAGCAGATGTTTCACATTATGTGAGACCAGATACTGCCCTTGATGCAGAAGCATATGAACGAGCAACAAGTGTTTATCTCGGAGATAGGGTCATACCGATGTTTCCATTTAAGTTGTCCAACGGACTGTGTAGTTTGGTTCAAGGAGAAGATAGATTAGTTATGTCACTACTCATGGAAATTGACGAAAATGGTAATACTGTAGACTACGAAGTTGGTAACGGTGTTATCAGAAGTTTCAGAAGGTTAGTTTACGATGATGTAAATGCCTTCATTGAAGGTCGACCTGAGGGAGATAAGTTAAAAGATCTTGCTGAACATATACGTCTCATGAAAGAACTGAAGGACATACTGAGGGAGAATAGAAGACGCAGAGGTGCGATACTAGACATCGAAGGCGACGAAGTTGAGATCATTTTGGACGAGAATGGGCATGCAATTGATATCGTTGCAAGAAGACGTGGCGAATCCGAAGTCATAATAGAAGAATTCATGATAAAGGCAAATGAAACTATAGCTGAGATATTCGATAAAGCACAAATGCCTTGCATCTACAGAATACACGAAAAACCGGATTTTGATACACTTCTTCAGTTAAAGAACTACCTTTCTGCAATAGGTGTAACAATGAGAATGCCTCACCAAATCCATCCAAAGGTTCTGCAAGAACTACTTGAAAAGACCAAAGGGCACCAACTCAGAAACAGCATTCAGAGACTGTTAGTGCGCTCGATGAAGCGCGCAGTTTACTCACCGAGTAACGTGGGGCATTTCGGACTTGCGTCGGAGGCTTATACTCATTTTACATCCCCGATAAGGAGGTACCCAGACCTTATAGTCCACAGACTGTTAAAGATGTACCTAGAAACAGGAGGAAAAATTTCGAAGAAAGAGCGAAAAAACCTTGAAAAATACCTCTCAAAGGCGGCTGTGCATTGCAGTAAGAAAGAACGGAATGCAAATGAGGCAGAATGGGACTATGAAGCACTCAAGAAAATAGACTATATTTCAAAACACGTGGGCGAGGTTTTTCAAGTGATTGTCACTTCAGTAACCAAATTTGGTATGTTCGTTGAGATACCCGAAAAATACATATCAGGACTTATACACGTTTCTACCTTGGATGATTATTATTACTACGATGAAGAAAAGGGAATGCTTATTGGAAAACACACAGGTATAATCTACAGAATCGGTGATATCCTAAAAGCGAAAGTTGTCAAAGCAGACAAGGTTAGAATGGAGATCAAGTTCGAGATTACAGACAATGATATGAATGAACAAGGAAGCACGGTGATAAATAGTAAAGATGTAAAGAAAAATCAGAAAAATAGCAGTGGTACTAATGGAAAGCAAAATGGCAAGAAAGTAAATGCCAATGGGGAATTGAAAAAATCAAAACGCGAGGGTGAATCCAATGGTACCGGAAAAAATAAGGGAAGAAGTTCAAAAACTCAGAGATGAAATCGAGTACCACAATTACAGATATTATGTCCTGTCTAGTCCTGTCATAAGTGACGAAGAATACGATAAATTAATGAAAAGATTGATAGAATTAGAAGAGAAGTATCCAGAATTGAAAACCCCAGATTCTCCAACCCAAAGAGTTGGAGAATCTCATGTTGAAGGTTTTGAGACTGTCGAACATGTTGAACCTATGCTTAGTCTGGATAATACCTACAATGAAATGGATATCAGAAATTTTCACGAGCGAGTCAAAAAAGGTGTTGGACAAGTATCGTACGTTGCCGAGTTGAAGATAGACGGTGTCTCCATCGCATTGAGATACAAAGATGGAATGTTAGTTCAAGCAATCACTCGTGGCGACGGCCTTAGAGGTGACGATGTTACTGTAAACGTTAAAACGATAAGGTCTGTCCCTCTTAAATTGACTGAACCGATAGATTTGGAAGTACGTGGCGAGATTTTCATGCCAGTTAGTTTTTTCGAACAATTCAACGCTCAACGAGAAGAGGAAGGGCTTCCCACATTTGCAAATCCACGGAATGCAACGGCAGGTACTCTACATCTACTTGATCCAGTTGTCGTCTCACAGAGGAAATTGGATTCTTTTATATATTACATTGTGAAACCCCAACAATATGGCCTGAAAACGCAGTGGGAAGCGTTGAAATTCCTTGAAAACATGAGATTCAAAGTCAATCCGCACAGTAAATTATGTGAGTCAGTCGATGAAGTCATAGCATACTGGAAAGAGTGGACGCAGAAGCGAAAAGAACTTGAGTATTGGATCGATGGCGTAGTTGTGAAAGTCAACGACTTCGAAAAACAAAATGAACTTGGTATGACTGCAAAGTCACCAAGATGGGCTATAGCATTCAAATTTCCAGCGCAACAAGTTAGAACAAAGGTCTTGAACGTTGCTTATCAAGTTGGAAGAACTGGTGTGATTACCCCTGTTGCAGAATTCGAGCCGGTCGAACTGGAAGGTACGATTATCAAGAGGGCATCGCTTCATAACTTTGATTATGTTGCAGAGAAGGACATACGCATAGGTGATTACGTATTGATCGAAAAGGCTGGCGGTATAATTCCGCAAGTCTCTTACGTAGTCACCGAATTGAGAGATGGTGATGAAGTTCCAATAGAACCTCCAGAAAAATGTCCCGTATGTGGTAGACCGGTTGGAAAGCAATCTGGAGAATATGTCGCATATGAGTGTCAAAATCCATTCTGCCAGGCAAAGTTAAAAAGGCAATTGGAAGTATTTGTCTCAAGACAGGCACTTAATATACAAGGCGTAGGACCGAAATTGATCTCAAAACTTGTCGATGCAGGCTTTGTAAAAGATATCGCTGATATATTCTATCTGAATGTATTTATGCTATCACAGATAAATGGTGTTGGGCCGAAGATGATTTCAAATTTGTTATCTGAAATAGAAAATGCCAAGAACACATCGCTCGACAGATTGATAATTGGATTGGGCATACATGGTGTAGGAGAGAAGACGGCGAAAGTACTGGCAAAAAAATACACAACGATCGATGAGCTATCAAGCGCACGAATTGATGATTTAATGCAAATAGAGGGAATCGGTGAGGAAGTTGCAAATAGTATAGTTTCTTACTTTAACAGTGATAAAGCCCGTGAGATCATAGAAAAATTAAAGCAAGCTGGTGTCAAGGCAGAAAGTACTGTAAAAGAAGAGAAAAACGTACTAAGTGGTTTAACATTTTGCGTTACAGGCACACTCAAGCACTTCTCTCGTGAGGAAATTAAAAACTACATAGAATCACTTGGTGGACACTTCACAGACAACCTCACAAAGAAAACGAATTATCTCATTGTGGGCGATAATCCTGGTAGCAAACTTGACAAAGCAATTAAATTTGGTGTAACAACGATTAACGAAGAAGAATTCCTAAGAATGATAAAAGAGAAAGGAGCTTGACTATTGGATAGTGCATTCGATAGTGATGATAAAGCGACAAATCCCAAGAAATATGCCATCTTGACTTTTGGAGGTGAGGGCAAGAGGTTTGGTTGGACAAAGCCGAAGCAGTTCTACCCACTGGAAGATGGTAGAACATTGTTAGAGTATGTTGTGGAAAAATTCATCGATTTTTACATCTTCGACCGCATTGTCATTACCTCACCAAAGGATTATTTGGATGACACACGAGAAATCATATCTCATCTCCAGTTGCGTCCTCAAGACATCGGGAATACTGATATTGATGTTATCTCAGGTGGTGAGAGTAGAGAATACTCCGTTTGGAATGGGGTCGAATTCCTAAAATCTATAGCCTCTAATGATGATATAATTGTAGTACACGATGGTGCAAGGCCGTTGGTTTCAAAAGAAATAGTCCTGGAAAATATCAAACGCTGCGAGGAACATGGTGCAGTAGTAACAGCAATCAATTCGACAGATACGGTAAGTTATTCAGAAAGTGGTATTGAAGTTGAGGAACTCATTGAAAGAAGCAAGATATACCTTCATCAAACACCGCAGACATTCAAATACGGTATAATCTCAAATGCAATGAAAGCAAATATAGATAGGTTACAATTGTTTTCAGATGATGCCTCGATAATTTTGAGCACTGGTGGTAAAATCTATTATGTAAAGGGTTCCAAGAAGAACATAAAGATAACTACGATGGAAGACATGGAACTTTTCTCTCTCTTTTTGAGATCAAGGACGAATTAGAAGACTGAAACATTCTAAACTAAACAGAATAGACAGAGAAAGGGTGATAGTCTTTGAATCTTAGAAAAATA
>DPIB01000178.1 GCA_003522805.1 Fervidobacterium sp.
TAGGTGGCGGGATGGTTTAATTATCAGTTGTCTAGTATTGCTTGATATATCAAAAATCCAAATAATGCCAAAAACACAGCTGAAATCCCTAGTACAAGTTCCTTTTTGTATGTATACCTACTCGTATCAACGATGACTCTTGCTTCTTTACTCATTGTCTCTTTTCCGTCTGATAACAAAAGACAGACGGTATAAGCACCGTCCTTTACTTCGCTTCCGCTCCACACTATTTCTGTCAGTCCTGGTTTTACGTATATGTTCTTCTCATACAATATTTTACCAGAAAAATCCTTAATTTGAATAGTTCCTGTTGCTTCTTTTGAAGAATATATCTTCAGTGTGGTTTCGTCGTCAGACCAGTCCCCATTCGGCGAAAATACATCGGGTACTACTTTTAGTTCTATCCTAAATAATGATTCAACAAAATCTAACCATATCGGGTTTTCCTTCTTTGCCAATATGCTGACACTTTTTGTGATATCATTATAACCAGGCACAGAAAAGATCAGATCGTAGTTCCCTTGAGGCACGATCAAAGGTTCACTATCGTTTTCTACTTTTCCCAGTAACATTCCGTTCTTGAGGTAAACGAATACAGGATACTTGTTCGAGAATATAGTGAGTTTACCTTGAAGTGTTGGCGTAAGATAAATGACTTTTGGCGATTTATCCACAAAAAAGACCGCCTGTTCATAACTTGTATACCATTCAAAACTCTTTGCCCATGCGATATGTTGCCCTTCCTCACTGAATGTGACTGCCAGTTGTCCAAAGATATCTGTTTCACCTGCGTACCTTCCATCTATAAAAATGGGTACGCCTGGTTGACCAACATAAAAAAGTACCGAATAATCGGGTAAATTACTAGGAGGCATGTTTCCAATGCTGATGATCAACTGAAAACTGCCTTCAGCAAATACCGGAACAGCGAGGAACACCAAGGTAAGAGTGAAAATCAGAAAGATGCACTTATTTTTATTCATTGTTTTACACCTCCTAAGGTCTTAAGAAATACGCATAAAATACTGCCTGTGATAAAAGATTCATACGAAATGACTTTTGTTTATCTTTGTTCACCCTTTATCTGTCCACTGTTTACTTGTCAGTCAGTCCAAGCTGTACAAACGCTAGAATCTCGGCAACTGCAATATATAATTTATTTGGAATCATATCAAGTATCTCTAGCTTGAACAATTCGTTAGCTAATTCTTGCGATTTAACGATTGGTACTCCGCTCTCTTTCGCTTTATCAATTATCCTTCTTGCCAATTCACATTTACCTTTTGCAATAACGAACGGGACAAAGTCTCTTTCTGGGTCGTACCTGAGTGCAATCGCTATTTGTTTAGAGCATTCTTGACTATCTTCATCAATCTGAAAATTATACATAGGCTCCATCGATAAACCCCTCCAATTTGAAAGATACCACGGAAAAGTATTTCCTCAGCTTCTTTTCAAGTTCCTCAGCATTTTCAGGCATCCTCGAGAAATACACTGTAATCTCATTGCCACTTATTCTCCCAGTTATGGTATCATCTCCTATAAATATTCGAAACGCACCCTTCTCTCTATTCAAAAAAGCGATTCCTTCTTTCGTCTTTTTTAGACCGTATTTTCCGGACAGTAGGTTTATGTAGTTTTCAAATTCATTGTTTTCACCATTAGGCTCGTCTACCAAATACTTCTGAAACCTCTGCAAGAACGTATTGTTGATCTCCACTCTCTTTGATAACTCTTCGACAAAGAGCGCGATGTTTATCACAATTTTATCTTTCTGCATCTTGCTTGAACCACTGTACAATGTTTCATCAACCAGTCTTTCACCGATCTCAACAAACTTGACATTTGGTAAATAATCGAAATCACCCGGCTTTTTCGCCAAGACCTTCGCTTGATAATCACCCTGTCCGAAATCTTTAATCTCTATCTTTGTTCCTTCTTTCGGTGCTTTTTTATCACTCTTTATTATTACTTCACCGTCTTTTGTCTTTACTTTCACATACCTTCCATAAGATTCGAGGACTAGACCAAACAGTTTCATGTCTGCACCTTCCTTAAATCTTAGATAAATTTCTGATCAACTCGTCGATATTCAAAAAGAACAGATAACTATTTTCCTTCTCATTATACAGGTATTTCTCAGAAAGTTTTTCGAAATAGCCTTCTTTGAACTCCACTACGAGTCCCAAATCACTTATAGTTGCTCTTTTGACCATATGCTTCCACAAGAATATCCTCAGTGTAGCATTGTTAAGCAAATTTGTAACACTCTCTGGTAGTTTTCCAAACCTATCTTCCAGTTCGCCACCGATATCTTCTAATTCTTCATAACTCGTTGCAGAGGCAATTCTTCTGTAGAATCTCATACGTTCGAAAGGATCATATATGTAGAATTCTGGTATGACGATACTTCCAACAATCCCTTCTACCTCTGTGTCCACCTTGTTTAGCATTAATCCCTTACTTTCCATTACCGTTTCGTTGAGCATTTCAAGATAATAATTCAGCCCTACGTCGTTGATGAATCCATGTTGTTCAACTCCAAAGATCGTTCCAACACCGCGAATTTCCATATCACGCATGGCAATCTTCATACCACTTCCTGGTCCTACGTACGATTTTATTGCATACAGTCGTTCTACAACCTTTTCGTTTGCGTGCTTTGGATAGAAAAAGTAAGCGAAGGAGACCCTATCACTCCTACCAACACGTCCACGAAGTTGATAGAGTTGTGAGAGACCGTAGTGATGTGCATCGTCCACGATTATGGTGTTTGCATTTGGAACGTCCACTCCATTCTCGACGATCGTAGTGCAAAGAAGCACGTCCGCCCTTCCACGGAAAAAACTATCGATTGCTTTCTTGAGTTCACTTTTATTTTGTTGACCATGACCCACCACTATGGATACATCGGGAACTAATTCACTCAGGTTGTCATAGACATCGTATATCGTATTAACTCTATTGTGAACATAAATTACTTGCCCACCTCTGTTGACTTCTCTGAGAATTGCTAATCGTATTATTCTTTCGTCTATAGGACCTATGTGGACCTGAATTTCCTTTCTTCCAAATGGTGGAGTCTTTATCTCCGAAAGATCCTTCAAGGTCGATATTGCCATATGCAGTGTGCGTGGTATCGGTGTTGCACTCATGGATAGTACATTTACGTTAACCCTAAACTTTTTAAGCAATTCCTTTTGCTCGACACCGAATTTCTGTTCTTCATCTATTACAACCAGCCCTAGATCCGCGAAAGAGGTATTCTGCAATACACTATGCGTCCCTATTAGCACATCTATCTTACCAGTTTTCAATTCTTTCTGTATCGTCTCACGTTCTTTTTTCGTCGTGAATCTATTTAACAACGCTACCCGTATACCAAATGGTGTAAATCTCTCCACAATATTGTCATAGTGTTGCTTTGCCAAGACCGTCGTAGGAGCAAGTAACACAGCTTGTTTACCGGATACAACAGTTCTAAAAATTGCTCTAATCGCAACTTCTGTCTTTCCATATCCTGCATCACCAACCAACAATCTGTCCATCGGTTTGTCACTTGCAAGGTCTTCAAGCACTTCTTCGATTGCTTGTATCTGATCAGATGTTTCTACGTATGGAAATGTCTTGGAAAACTGTTCCTCAAGTTCTGAATCACCAACTAAAGGTATACCTTGAATGTTACTCCGAACGTGTTGAATCATCAACAAATCTCTAACGAGTTCTTGTATATTCTTCTTAACTCTAGAAACTTTTCTTGACCACGTTGCCTTCTTTAAAGAATCAAGCTTTACACCCGCACTATCGCCAACATATTTGTCTATTAGATCTATTCGTTCGATCGGCACGTAAAGAACAGAATCCGAAAAGCCAAGTACGATGAACTCGCGTTCTTTACCATTGACTTCAACCTTTTTCAGTTCATTGAATCTAGCAACACCATACCTTTTGTGAACAACGATATCTCCTGGCTGCAATTCATCTTCTGAAATAAGCGGAGTAGAGGAGATGTATTCTTCTTCATGCTTGCGTAGAATTTTCTGCTTTTCCGGTAATTCTATCTCCTCAGCTATATTGAGTAATAAATCCTGGTCTATGATCCCGAAGGTTTTGTACTCCCATTTCTTCTCTTCTGATTGAAAAGACTGCCTGATCTCGCGCTCAAAGAGTGTGAAGTGTTCCACCACAGACTTTCTATCGGCAATGTACAACCTTACATTATAGTCAAGAAAAGTGCCGTTCACATACTTTCCGGTGAGTTGTTCCTCTCCAGGTTCTAGATAATCATCACCCTTGTACTTGTATATGAATTCTCGAACAGGTAGCAACAGTGCGTCTTCTAGTTTTTCTGTGCTTCTCTGAGTTTTCAGATCAAATCTTCTTATTTCTTCTACAAGATTCCCGTACAGTTCCAGTCGCACAGGTACATTGTCTGGTCCAACGTAGTCTATAATCTCGCCTCTTATCGAAAACGTTCCACCTTCTCTAACGTTGAAAGTCCTTTCATATCCGAGTTTTGAAAAAAGTTCTTCAGGGTCTCCCAGTATATCACCAACTTTGATTTCAAATGTATATTTTTTGAGCACATTTGGAGGCATTACGTAGTGCAGCAAGGACCTGAGAGGTGCAACTGCCTTCAACTTGTTTTGCAATGCTAAATAGAGTGCGTAGATTCTGCGAGATCTGACATACCAGGATGGCTTTAGATTCTCATTAGGTAGTACATCGTAATCCGGTATATAATAGTAACCCTCTATATTCGCCTCTTTCTCACTGGGAACAATGATTATCTCATTGAACTTCTCACACCCAGTAAGTTCTCCATCGTGTATAAACACAGAAAGTTCCACCTTCTTCAAGCTGACGGGAAGCTTGTTCTGACTGGCTGGCGAAAATCCATGCCTGCAGCTGCCTCTTTTTTGTTTGGATACATCAGTGTGTACAAATCACTTGCAAGTATATCTCTCTCGAATTGCCATATGTACAGTTCAGGCTCTACTTCAAAATGTCCCTTGCCTTCCGATATCTTCTTCTGAGTTTCATCGAGTACATTTTTGTACAGCGAAGCAGTCGATATCATAGGTATCGTAGCACTCTTCTTCATGATCCTCAACAATTCCCTTCCTTTTTCAGTGAAACCAAGTATCCTGAGATATTGTGGCCCTCTTTCGTCGCTTAATTCCACTTCTTTTTTACGCATTTCAAAGAGCACGTGTAATATCGCTCTTCTTATTCTTGAGTATGTGAATCTTTTCGTCTTTATTCTGTCAACAAAATCTTGAAAATCTCCCGTAGCTCTTGCCGATTCTACAAATCTTAAATCCAGCCCTTCGTTAAAACTATAGATATTCTCAAAATCTTCCCTTTTCATTTTCCTAAACATCGCTAAGACAAATTCCATGTTATTCCAAAATACAGGTCCTCGGCCTTTTTCAAATTCGCTTTCCATTACCTTCAAAGTCCATTCGGGAACTGCATTGCTTATCTTAGAAAACTCGCCATGAGAGATGGCTTTTCTAATTGCACTTGCAGATGAAAATTGACCTCTATAAGTCTCATCACTATAATCTGCGCCTACTCTCTGGATAGCATGAGGTTTTATTTTACTATCATATTTTAGCAATGCTCTCACATATTCTATTCCAAGTATATCGTTCGGTTTCGAGAGTTTTTCCATTCCATCATCTATAACTTCCATCAGTGCGTATTTTCTCGCATTTGGATATGAGTATCCTTTCTTCAACTGCCTTTTGAACG
Organism: Fervidobacterium sp.; assembly: GCA_003522805.1. GTDB lineage: Bacteria > Thermotogota > Thermotogae > Thermotogales > Fervidobacteriaceae > Fervidobacterium. Next base: position 5,758 of record DPIB01000178.1, read on the forward strand.
ATTGTTCGAATTCTGGAGATTGATAAGTCAACAAATGTGCAATCTTTGAAATAAACTCTAAATCCCCACTCTCACTTCCAAAAACGATATCTGTCACAACCCCTGTCCGTTCTAATATGCCAATCGAACCTAAAGCAAAGCCACCTGCATCTTGAATGGCATAAACAGTTGGAAGTTCGAGTACGATATCAATCCCGTATCTGAGTGCGATCTCTGTCCGTGCAAATTTATTGATTATCGCCGGTTCACCGCGCTGACAGAAATTGCCACTCATTACTGCTATAACATAGTCAGGGTTCACTAATTCAATCGATTGATGGATATGATTCAAGTGACCGAAATGGAGAGGATTGTACTCTACTACAATACCAAGAACCTTTATATGCTCTTTCATGCTATTCTCATCACTTGTCTTATTCATGACAAATTAGCCATGGACACTCGTGAGTTCAATCATGTGAGGAGTGGCTTGCCTCCTTTCCTAAGATGAATATCCATCAGCTAGACTTTCACAAGTTTACGATTTTAGTCATAGGTAGTTAACACATCCACTTTTCACCTGGTAAAATTCTACGAATCTTTGGTCCTTCTATTTTTAATCCTTCATCAATATAATGGGCAAGGATACTCCAACTTCCAAGCGGTAGCTTAAGTTGGAGAAGAATTGTCCTACCTCCTTTCTGTTCGTTTTAAACTCTTAAAATAAACAAACGTGTGATATAATTATATCAACTGATAC
>DPIB01000139.1 GCA_003522805.1 Fervidobacterium sp.
CCGACAACGTCTGAAATGAAGACGCCACCGTATTCTTCCAATATTTTTTTTGCATTTAGCACTGCTTGTTCTTGATATCTAAAATGTTTGAAGTTCTCCGGAAGGTACATTTCAAAGAGTTTTTCATCTCTGCTTAATTCATCTTTGAAATACTCATACAAAAGCTTCAAGTATAGCTCATACGGGCTGATAGTTTGATTTAACCAAGTCTTCTGCGTGACCGTTTGAACATAGTCACTAGTAACGTCAACTGAATCTTTCCAAAGTTCGTTAAACTTTGCTGCTGCAAATTCGTAGTCGGATCTGTTCTTTAGTTCCACGTTGAACTCGAGGTTGTCTTGAAGGCCAGATTGGGTGAAATTGCTTGAGCCTGTTATGACCCTGCCTACATCTCTATCTCCTTCTTTGAAAGTCATGATGTACAACTTTGCATGTGTCTTACGAGAAGGATATGCTCTTATCTCCAGCTTGCCACACTTTATCCATTCAATGAATTTTTGGATTCCTTCTTCTATTTCCAATTTGTCATCGGAATCTGAAATCTCATTTTCAACCGCTGTACTGACTAATTCTTTTGTCTCCTTATGTGATGGAGTTATATCTTCTCCAGGCTCATCATGTGATTTTTCCATAAGGTTATACGTTTCCTGATCAGTTGAAATGCCAATCAATATTCGAATCTTTTCAGTACTTTCAAGAGATTTGTACAAGGCATGAAAGCCACTTAAATAGAAATATCCAACCAGTACATCAAAATGTTTTGAGTCTTTTATAAGCTGGTTGAATCGGTTTCTTAAAGACTGATTCTGTTCATTTGTTATAAATGTAAGATCAGTACTTTGAAACAGTGGTAAGGATCCAATATCCCAATTCTGAAAATATGAAGACATTATAGCCACCTTCCGTGATTGTTGTGTAATTCAATTATATCCTTTTCTTGACAAATTTTGACAATATTTTCATAGCACTTTTGAAAAGTGTGGATGTAGTAGAACAATCATTTAGATCAAATAAACTATTCCTGATAGGCAGTTCATACGATGTACACAATATTATATGAAAAATTGTAAGAAGAAACAAGACCTTAGACGTAAAAAGCATCTATCCAAATACAGATGACAGAAGAAGGACAGAGCCTCTTGATTCATGCCAGTTACTATTTAAAAGGGCGTAACCATATTGTCAGATCAGTATGTTTATTCTAAATGGAGGAATAGACGATGATTCCTTTAACTGCAGAAGGAAGTATGCAGTACACATTTTTCACCTGATTAAATTCAGATTAAGAATAAGTGTTACAAGTTACTATATTCTGTCACGTAGGTGTATTAGGAATCGAATTGACGTACTTTCTCGCATTATTCGAATGTTATTTGTTGTTTCAACCATTCCATCTTTCTTGACTTTAGCCAGCAATTTGTGATAGTATCCTACGGAGGGAGGTGGTAGGAATGAAGAAAGTTCTAGTGTTTTTGTCAATGCTCCTGGTTGTTGTTTCAATGGCGGCCAAAGTGGAACTTGTTGTCTGGACTCATGAAGACCCCAACAGGACACCTTTGGAGGAAGGGTATATAAAAGAGTTCGAAAAGATGTATCCAAACGTTGAGATTAAGAGAGTTACTTACCCATCTGACAAGATAAAAGAAGTCCTACTAACTGCTTTTGCGGCAAGGAAAGGACCAGATATATTCAACATCGAAATACAGGACGAATATCCGTACATTGTCAACGGAAGAGTTGCACCAGTTGATTTAAGCGTCTTAGGTTTGAAGAATTATAATGATTTGAAAAATTTATACCTCGAGGGCTCTCTTGATGCAGTGACTTACGAAGGAAAGATATACGGTCTTCCTCTCGAGTTGACAAACTGGTGTATATTCATCAACAAGAAGTATTTCAGAGAAGTCGGCCTTGATCCAGAAAAGGATTATCCAAAAACGTGGGAAGATATGGTCAGGGTCAGCGAAAAGCTTGTTATTAGAGATGGACAGATCATCAAGAGAAGGGGATTCGATTTCAGGTATCCATACTATTTGACTTTCTTCGTACCAATGGTTGAACAACTCGGTGGAGCACTTTTCAGTGCAGATGGAAAAACAGCAATAATTAACGATAATGCGTGGCTGAAAGTGCTGGATTTTATGAAGCAGTGGGGACCAAACGGCAAGAATTTGGGTTCGCCAACATATACTGCTGCTAGAAAAGAGTTCAATAAGGATAATAACACCGTTGCTATGTGCTTGTCTGGATTGTACCAGATAGACAGGATAAAAGCTGAAAATCCAGCATTTTACAATTCAAAAGAGTGGATGGTTGTGCCATTTCCGGTATTTCAGAATGCTGTAAAGGATGTTAGGTGCAACTTCTACGGACATTACTATATGGTTAACGCCGAGAGTTCAAAGGAAAAGCAAGAATGGGCTTGGCGATTTATAAACTTTATGTTGAGCCATCCACAAGAGTATTTGACAAAAGTCGGATTGATCCAGCCGAGGAAGGATTTAATTGAGTCGGATGTTTTCAAGAACTACCCGTATGCAAATGTGTTTTTGGAAGACATGAAAAAGGCTCATATCGTCCCACTACATCCACAAGGGCCACAGATCGAGCAACTTATACGTGAAGCAGTCGAGTCGGTTATGCTCACAAAGACTACAAGTCAAGATGCATTGAAAACGTTGAAGAAGAAAGCAAACGATCTCTTGAAAGAAGAGCAATGATCAGGGTGGGCACTTGCCCACCTTGATTATAAATGTATTATACAGACATTTAGGTAAGTAGGGGTGATGTTTCTTGGAAAAGAAAAAAGCGATTTGGGGCTTTATATTTACTATCCCTGCTATTGTATTTTTCATGATATTCGATTTCTATCCGGTGATAAACGCCTTCTGGATGAGTTTCTTTAAAAAGGACCTTTTATCTCTGAAACCGCCGAAGTTTATAGGGTTTAAAAATTACACTTATCTTTTCACATCAGAAGCATTCTGGAATTCTGTTAAGGCAACAGCTATATTTACTCTCGGTACGTTCATACCTATGGTCCTTGTCAGTTTAGTTCTTGCAGCATTGATAATGACTCGCAAGAGATTTCAAAAGTTTTTGCAGATGGCTTACTATTCTCCAGCTGTTTTGTCTTCGGTTGTTGCTGCTATGATATGGCTTCTGATGTTTGATCCACGTGGTCTGGCAAATCAATTCTTGAATTTTCTCTTCAGTACGCAAGGTATAGATTATCACTGGTTGTCAAATGAGAATATGCTTCGTCTGGCAACGATTATAGTCTACTTTTGGAAGTATGTAGGATACTTTACCGTGATCTTCGTTTCTGGGATGGCAAGTATTCCAAGGTCTATTCACGAAGCAGCTATTGTCGATGGGGCAAGTGGGTGGCAAGATTTCTTGCATATAACCTTACCTTTACTAAAACCAACCACATTGCTCGTCTCTGTGATGTCGATGATTCAGTGTTTAAAAACATTCAGTACGCAGTATCTCTTCGTGCAAGGAGGAGCGCCAAGAGGTCCGATAGATGTTATAACGCTCAATATATATAATACAGCTATAAGGGATCACCAAATCGGTAGAGCAAGTGCAATGAGTGTAATCTTGTTCTTTGTGATAATGTTCTTTACGTATCTTCAGTTCAAAGTTTCAAGATCAGAAGAAGTAACTTACTGATTTGATGGGGTGATCGTGTGAAAAAGAAAATTGTTTCCGTGATAATAGATGTTATTATTTGGGTTTTTCTACTAGGTTTTGCCGCCATTGTTTTGGTTCCGCTTGTCTTTATGTTTACAGCATCGTTCATGCCTTCAAATGAGATTATGAAGATGCCATATCCTTGGATTCCAAGTGAGTTTAGATGGCAAAACTATTGGCAAGCGATAAAGGGCAACGATGGGAAATTCTTGTTTCTAAGAAGTATATGGAACTCGTTCTTAGTAGCCTCCATAACGACTGTTGGCACAGTCTTTTTATGCTCGCTTACCGGTTTTGGCCTTGCAAAGTACAAGTTCAAGGGTAGAAATTTCGTGTTCTTCATGATCTTGGGCACATTGATGATCCCATTTGAAGCGATCATGATACCGCTTTATTTGATAGTGACAGGAATGGGGATGCAAGATACATATGCAGGTATGATCATACCTCTTTTGATGAGTCCATTCGGCGTATTCATGATGCGTCAGTACCTGCTAACCTTCCCAGATGAGATGCTTGATGCTGCCAGGATCGATGGCGCAAGTGAGTTTGGCATTTACTGGCGAATAGTACTGCCAAATAGCGTACCTGCGATCGCAACTCTTTCAATCCTAACTTTTAGGTCGCAGTGGGATAATTTGCTCTGGCCATTGTTGATTGTGCAGAGTCCAGAGAAAAAGACGATACCACTATTCATTACGATCTTTGTGACTGAAAAGTATACGAACGAAGGTGCAATGATGGCAGCTGCCGCAATAGCAAGTATACCGATGATAATTCTTTTCTTGACTCTGACAAAGTACTTCTTGGCAGGTTCTGAAGTCTTTGCTGCAAGAAAAGATTAGCAATTGAGGGTAAGTCTCCACCTTGAATAGCATTTTTCTTTCTTGGAGGTTGTATGAGGTTGAACTTGTACATTGGATTGCTTGGGAAAGAGGCATTGCTCATGCCACATACGTACGATAGAATGGTGGAGAGGGGTATCTCTATTGATGATTTGACTCAACTACTCGAGTCAAAGGATTCTAGTGCTATTATGCAGAGGAATGGAAGAATCAAGATTTCTAATGAAAAGATAGTTGCGATAGTGCAACTATCTTTTCGGGACTTGTATATTGTAACTGTTTTTAAGGAAGGAAAATCAGTAAAATAATCGAGCTTTCTTGAATCTTTTAGATGGCGATTGTCAATACTTTATATCCACTTTTTCTTCTTAAAGTATAGAATCATGCCTATTGCGATGCACACCATCACGATGAGGACAGTTGGGTATGCGTACTTCCATCCGAGTTCAGGCATGTATTTAAAATTCATTCCGTACACTCCTGCAATAAAGCTCAGTGGCTTAAACCATCCCACCACCTATAGAGGTGGGGGATTTCGAAAGAAGTATGGTAGGCAGATTCGTAGCGTAAGTGTTTCTTCTCAGTAAAGTAGTACTGGTGAATGGCATACAGGGTTGCATTATACAAGTTTTTAGATAGTCTGCATAGCGTTTTCAAAGCAACGTACTCTTGCTTGGTTAGATGCCTAACTTGGTGCTTTTGATTGCGGTACAC
>DPIB01000079.1 GCA_003522805.1 Fervidobacterium sp.
GATTTATAGATATAGAGTTGAGTATTACCACTCACCATATTCCATTCCTGCTTTTGTTGATCATATTTTGCCCCAAGTTTTGCGATATTGCTCTCAAGTTCCTTCCCTGAAAAGTTGTCAAATATGAATAATATATCACCACTTTCAAGTCTGCCAATCGTGTAAAGATAACTAGACGATTTTGAAGCATAGCTTATGAAATCGGCGAAACGATTTATGTCTGGTGTAAATCCTTGAAACCATTCTTTAATTGAATTAACTACACTATCAGTATTGGTGGTTGGCATCGATAGGTAATAGTTCCATGCTATTTGAAGATTAGCTATGTTATCTGACAATTTCTTAGTTGTCTCTTGTTTCTTATTCTTCTGTTCAATTGTCAAGTTCAGTGCGCCCGCTGAGATGGTTGAATGGAAAAATAGGTACTCAGACTCTGTATCATCGATATTTACTCCACCTGGTAGCTGTAGTTTCAAGGTGTTAGGTTTTGCATATCCGCTAATCCAAAACGTTCCCGCCTTTAATCTGTCAAATTCTCTTACAGTTTTGACTATCTGCATTTCAGTTGTTGTGAATGTTTTGGTCGCAAGCTCTAAGGCCTGTTTACTACCTGCCACGATGAGGTATTTGTTTACGATGCCACAGTACAACGAATCTCCAAGTAAAAACGTATTGTTACCCATGTTTTTATAACTTACCGAAAGCAAGAATGATAAAGCTTTTGGGAATTGGCTCGTATATTTTGTTTCAAATACAATGAATGTATGCGTTGCAATTGTCTTTATAAATTCAAAATAGTAATTCAAATCGAAAGACATCAAATCCATAACATTTATTTCTACACCCTTAGAAGCGAGCACTATATCGTTTGAAAAAGCATCTTTAACGACGTCTGGGCTTATTCCTGTTCTATATTTCATGTCCTCTAATATCCTTAGGAACGAATCTTCAAATCCTAGACCTTTCCTGTCTAGCACAAATGAAAAGAAAGGGACTTTTTTGATCTCTTCATACCAGACATTAGTTTTCGAAATCCTCATTACGAAATCATAGTCTTTATGAACAAAATTGAATATCTCTGAGGATCCGAAAACAAATATCTCTAAAATAAGCAGCAATGTTGTTATCAATATTATCAGTATCTGCCTTTTCATTGAAGAACCTCCCAAGCTGTGTCTATAACTCTCATTATATCACTTAATTCGATTTTTCTAAAGCTATTTGAAAAACAATTTCGTGAAAAAACGGCGAAGAATTCGATGTTTCCATCCGAGCCCAAGATTTTGGAATAAGTTAAGTACTCTAAAGTGAATGTCTCCTCTTGAAAGATATTCAGAACTTTTGTTATGGACTCTACGTGGAGCTGTTTATCTCTGATAATTCCCTTATGAACCTTACCGACTTCGAATTGTGGCTTTATCAGTATAATGACTTTGCTTGCTGGTTTTGTTAGGAGTTTTACAGGTTTTACCAATTTTGTGACTGATATGAATGAGACGTCTATGGTTACTAAACCGGGTTTTTCTTGAAGATCTGTCACCTGTAATTCCCGAGCATTCTTTTTTATTCTAAAGACTCTAGGATCTGCGATCAATTTGGGATGCAACTGTTCTGTATTAACATCCACGGCATACACTTTTCTAGCGCCATTCTGAAGCAAACAATCCACAAATCCACCTGTTGAGCTTCCTATGTCACATGCTACCTGACCCAATACATCGATTTTGTATTCGTTTAGCAATGATTCCAGTTTATAGCCGGCTCTACTTACGTACTTTAGTTTGTCTATAAGCCTTATCTGATCATTTTTATTTACTTTTTTTGAAGGTTTTGTGCATATGCTCCCGTTTATGGTAACATAGCCTTTTGCTATCATTTGTTGAGCCTTATTCCTAGAATCTGCCATATTTGAAGCAACTAGATAGTGGTCTAGTCTGGTAAATTCTTTATCCATGTTCCCACGTCCGTCAAAATGTAGATCTTCGACCCTTTTATAAAGAAGTGCAGTACTCTTTCTCCTAGAAAGTGTTCTGATGAGAAAAAGCCAAATATGTTTTTCGTTATTCCAGCAATCGTTGGGTAGAAAGGTTCACTTATGATCTTCATTTCTCTTGATGCACTTATTGATGCGTCGATTTCATTATCCGTGTTATTCTGCAGTGAATGTTTAGCTGAGAATGTTTTTTGACTACCATTACCACTTATCTTGTAAGTTCCGTGAGGTGTTTCAATTGCTATTAAACCCTCGTCTACAGATATCGACGTTGCACCTTCAAAGTGTTCTGAGTACAAGGTTTTTCGAGTTTTTAGATTAACTATGTAAAAATAACTCGTCAGGTCTAATATATATAATTTATCATCCTCTATAACATAATCAAGAGGTGTATTCGAGATCTTAGACTTCCATGTCAAAGTCGTATCTGACAAACTACCATCAGCATATATGATGTATTTGTCCCAGATGCATATAATTGGCGACGTATTGTAGGATACCTTATTTGTCCTTGTGTTAATAACTTCATTTCTGCTTATAATATAATTCCCAAAGCTTCCAAATGGTATAGAAGGATTACTTGCATTACTGGCTTCATATAATTCTCCGTTGAAAGTGAGATAGCCATTTAAGAATTCTATGCCAGATTTTAGGATTAACAAAGGTACGTTGAAACCAGTTGCGATTTTTATTGACTTTGTTGTTGGATTGAATATCAATGTTCTTGCATCATGTGCAGCGTTTGTTTGTTCACTTTGAAGATTTCCTTTAGGCGTATCCAAGATGCTCTCCATAACTTTTCTGAGATTCTCGCTATCGATATTATTCGGCGATATGGAATGTTCTCTTCCATTGTATGATAAGACTAGATATTCTCCTGAAAAGGACACTTCTAGAATATCGAAAGTATCCGTTGATGTTGTTGCCTTTGTTGATTCTGAAAGGGATAGAGATGTGTCGCATCGAGCATCTTCGAACTGGATGGGAAAGTATCCGAGTTCAGAAATGCTTCTATTTATAACAAACTGTGCTTCTTCTGATACAGAACTATACGTGATTCCTATTGGATGCCTGTTACTCCATTCATCAATTACCTTTAGGATATCTTCGTTCATCAATTCATCAGGTAACTCGAACCCTGCAAAACAAACTGCTAGAACAATACTCTGTACAAAAACAATCCATGCGCAGGTGCTAAACCAGCGGACCTTGAACGATCTTTTGATTCTAACACCTCCTCAAGTGTTAAAGGATCCCAGAGTCCGGTTCCAACCCTTACCAAATTCGCTACTATGCTTCGAACCATGCCTCGTAAGAAAGAGAGTCCTTCAACCCTTATCAATATTAGATCCTTTCTCATTTCGATTATTCTTAAGCCGTTGATAGTTCTTATCGTTTTTGCGTCATCGTCGCCCTTTTTGCTAAAAGAAACAAAATCATGTTCACCAACAAAAAAAGTTGCTCCCTTGCGCATTCTATCTGCATCAAGCTCGTATGGAAACCACCAAGAATATTTCCGCAAAAACATGTCCTTTGATTTAGATTTGTTCACAAAGTAGTGATATATCCTCTTTTTAGCATCATAACGCGGATTGAAATCTTCTGAGGTTATCCATACATTTCTGATGTAAATGTCATCAGGTAAATTGGCATTTATTGCATTTCTGATATCTGTTTCTGTGAGCCTATCTATTGGGCAATCAAATGATGCAACTTGGCCATTTGCATGTACTCCTGTGTCTGTTCTACCAGCTGCGTATGTACGAATTTGTGTTTTGAAAATCCTTTCAAGTGCTTTTTCCAATTCACCTTGTACAGTTCGAACATTTGTTTGTGACTGGTAGCCGAAAAAATTTGTCCCGTCGTAAGAGAATTCTATAGCAATTCTCTTCATAAACTTACTACCCTTCCACCACCAGACTTTTTAGCGGCTGACAGAGCAATCTGAGCTTTGTCGAGCATTTCTTCCAAAGTGTTAGCATCTGTTGGGTATTTCACTACTCCAGCACTTATAGTTATATTCTCGAATTTCTTTTTCGCACTTGAAATTATCTTTTCGGATATCAAGATGCCATCAGATTTGCTCTTACTCCAAACCAGGATAAGAAACTCGTCGCTGACCTGCGAAAAGATTCCGAGATTTTTAAGTTCATCGTTGATTATGTTCTTCATTTCGCGAATTATTTCATCTCCATAGCTAAATCCATGGCTGAAGTTTATTACCTTAAATTGATCTATATCCATATAGGATAAGACAAAAGCCGTACCAACTGAGATATTTTTAGACAATTCATCCATAAATTTCGATAGTGATTGCTCCTTTTTGTGTGATGTAGTAAATATGGTAGAGTACTTGCTTTCAGCGAGTATTTCACCAATCTGCCACGCAAAGAATTTCGACATCTCAATTTCACGTTTACTTGGCCTCAACATATTTGTTGGTTTGTCAAGACTTAGGTACCCGATCATCCTACCTCCTTGATTTATTGGAACTAAGAAAAGATCTTCAGGATCCCAAGCATTTTCTGAATCAACCTTCGTATAGTATGAGGGAGTGTAAACATAATTTTCATCTAAATCTATGCTACCTTTGGGGATAAAATAGGCTCCACCGATATCGAATCTCTGTTGCATGAGTACTAATGTATCTTTTATATCAGGCTTCTTCTCTTTCAAATTTTTAAACGCTTCATCATCTATCCCGTAATTTGCTACTCTTAGTACTTTACCAGTTGTATAGTCAAGTACATTTAGTAATGCGTAGCTAAAACCTGAGATATTTGCTGCCAGAGACAACATATTCTCCAGGACTTTGTCCACATCTTCCTTTCTGATTTCCAAGATGATCTCCGGTAACTTCATTAAGTTTTCAACTTCTCTAGCTACTTGCTCTTTTTCAATTGTTAGTTCCTGACGCCAAGTTTCTGCTTTTATCGTGTAATACAACTGAATCAAAAACCCTGCATAAAGCATAGTCGAGAACATTAAATTGCCAAACGTAATCTCACTGAAGGTATATGGGATCATCAAAACTGCAGAACCGTAGATACCTAGGACAAAGACAACCATAAAAGGTATCACATATTTCGAGAGGGAATCTTTTACCAGATAACGAATATAGATTTGTGACAATAGAATATTAGTTACAAAATAGCCGATTGCAAAAAGCAATATACTTAGATAATCGTTGGGAGATTGTCTATAAAGAAAAGTCCCAACTGAAAACTGTAGAAACTCGAAAGATACTCTGAGAGCTATAGTGTTAAATTTTTTCGTACTGAGTATTATAGAAACTATACTAAGTAATCCTACACTCTCAGGCGGTAGGAATAGTAATAAATAAAGGGCTAAGAAACTTCTCATATTGAATTTCAAACCAGCAATTCCAATATTAATTGACTGTGAGAAGAACAACAAAGCCCAACCAAACAACATTAAGATCCAATCTGTGCTAATGACCAAAGGAGAAGACAATAGTAAGAACAAAGACCCCACTAAAAAGCATGAGAACAAGAATAAGAACTCTCTCTTTGTCAACATACTTCCCCCCAATGTGATGTTATATGAATTGTAACATGCATACGCGAGATTTTAAACATATGTTTATGTATATTTGGGCAAATATATTCTATCATAAACACGACAAATTATAAAGGGAGGTAATGAGAAGGATGAAAAAACTGAGACAGATTGCAGAAACATTTGGAACACCGGTCTTGGTTATGGATTTGAACGTAGTTGAGAACAACTATAGGCAATTGGTTGAGAACATAGACGACTGCAAAGTATATTATGCAGTGAAGGCTAATTCACATGTTGAGATTGTCAAACTTCTAAGAGATCTTGGAAGTAACTTCGATGTGGCCTCACGTGGCGAAATAGAGAAATTGCTCTCATTGGGTGTGGAACCACACAGAATGAGCTTTGGAAATACAATAAAGAAGATAGAGGATATAAGATTTGCATATGAACAAGGTATTAGGATGTTTGCAGTTGACGCGGAAATGGAAATTGAGAAGATAGCAATGGTGGCACCCGGTTCAAATATCTATGTAAGATTGAGTACCAATGGAATGGAGCAAGATGCGGACTGGCCATTAACAAGAAAATTCGGAACGAGTGTTAACCATGCAATAGAACTCGTCAAATATGCAAAGATTAACGGACTCAACCCAATAGGTGTGAGTTTCCACGTTGGTTCTCAGAACTACAATCCAGAGAACTGGAGGACTGCTATTCGGGAGGCTTCGATAGTTTTTGAAGAAGCAAAACAATTTGGGATAACGATGACGATGATCAACACGGGTGGCGGAATGCCAGTTCGCTATAGTAGGTCGATACCAGAGATAAAGGATATCGCAAAGGTAATAAACGAGGCAGTCGATGAATATCTTGGAGATAACATCACCGTTATAGTCGAACCTGGTAGGTCCATGGTAGGAAACGCAGGTGTTATGATTACGAAAGTCATTCTCCGCAGCAAGAAAGGCGATGAAAATTGGGTCTACGTCGATGCAGGTGTGTTCCATGGCTTGACAGAAACAATTCAAAACATCAGATATAGAGTAACCGTTGATGGAAAAGAAGACGAAGAACTCGAAAAATTCGTACTTGCAGGTCCTACATGTGACAGTATGGATGTCATGTACTACGACATTGATTTGCCGAAATCAACCACTTTAGGTGATATAGTTTACTTACATGCAACTGGTGCCTACACAACGGAATATAGCACCAATTTCAATGGAATTCCTTCTCCAAAGATAATATTCGAAAATGGTATTCTATTAGACGAAGAATTTGAGGCAGTTGAGGCAAAGAGTAATTTTTCAGAAAGCAACGAATAATGAAATATTTCTAATATTTCTAAAAAGCAAATCTATAAAAAAGTGCAGAGGTGGAAATCATCTCTGCACTTTTGTTTTTATAATATGTATTTGTCTACAGTATCTATAAAATGACAAAATACCTTGCGTTTCTTACCACCATCGGTCTATACGTTTCCTTCCTATTATCAAATCCGTCCTGTTTTCTTCATTTATCCGCATCGCATGTCTTCCTGAAAGCACGGAGATAACATTTGTAAACATCGTAGCTGGTGAGACGTACTTCTTACTTGAAACTCTAGCAAATAGTGGGATGGTCATGTATCTCAATACACTTTCTATCAAGAACAATATTTGGAGTCCATATATATGGAATGTGCCTATGTGAAAATCGAATGAGTTGAAAAACTGTGCTACAAACCCACCAAGGATCGAGCCTATTGTTCCACCCAATCCACCAAGGGCTGAAAAGACCGCAAAATACATAGGCGAATTGCTCGATGCAGCTTCCAACGGTAGTGTTACAAATGCCAAGTTAACTGCCGCCCAACCTACACCAGACAGTATAGCATCTAATATCATTGCCAGTATCCAATCTCTCTCATTCATCAGTATCCACACTGCAGGAGTTATGGAAACAATTGACATACCCACAATTAAGACACTCTTGTGGCCGAATTCATCCGATAGTCTTCCCCAAAGCGTGTAGAATATCATTGAAAGTAATGAAGCAGCTATCGAAGAATAGCTGATATAAGTGACTGGTAATTCTATGTTGTTGAGTTGATGGTAAGCAAAGAACGGTGATGCTATCAATATGACGAAGTTCCAAACAAAATATGCCTTGCAGAGCCTCATAAAGTTCTTGTCTTTGGTAACGAGTCTCAGGTCGTTTAAGCTACCAGTAGTTCTTGCCCTTTTTTCTTCCAATGGTTTCAACGATACCACGGAAAATAAGCTTGCTACCATAGCAACGATGATGACGAGCATATAGTTGTATGGCCTTTTTACGTTATCTACAATAAGCGAGAATAAGTAGAACGATACTAACGTGGCAAGCGAGACGAAGAAGTTCCTTAATCCAAGATACTTTCCTCTGCGTTCTGGTTTTATTGTATCTGACACTATGCTAAGCCAAATATTACCAGAAAAGGCTGCAAAAATCTGACTTAGTGCAAAAATGAGCACAAAAACCTTCGGAGAACGATTTGATGAAAAGAGAAACGGTAGCAATAAAAGCCACAGAAATCTTCCAGAATTGAAGAACATCAATAGATATTTCCTCTTTGGTATTCTTTCGATCAAAGCCGGTGCAAAGATCTGAAATACCTGAAAGGCCATAGGGAAAGATGCCGCAAGGCCCAGCCAGACTTCATTTAGGCCGAAATACAACGCAATCGACGTGAAAATCACAGTCTGCGTTATTACCAGATAAACGGCAGAAAATAGTCCTTCGAATGTTAAGGCCTTTTCATTCTTATCGCCATGTGTTTGAGGGTTGTGCTTGATGTTTTGATTTTCGTTGGAAAAAGCTTTCTCATCATTTGTTAGTGCTTTGTTATTATTGACGGAGAAGGCTCCTTCCGACATCTCACTTATGTTACTATTCTGTTCAGCGTACAGTTCATCGTTGGGAAGATCACTATCTGTATTCATCAAGCCTTGATCACCCCTATTGGTATGCATTTTGCGACTTTTCGTGATATACCCAATTCATCTACTATATGTACAACTTTGTTAACATCTTTGTATGCCTCTGGCGCTTCTTCTACTATACCTTTTTTTGACCTTGCCATGATTGTAACACCTTTCTTTTCAAGAGATTCAAGAACGTGCTCAGATGTCAGTTCTCTCGTTGCTTCTCTTCTACCCAACGTTCTACCGGCACCGTGTGCCGTAGAACCAAATGTCCACTCTTCTGCTTTCCTTGTCCCGACGAGTATATACGAAGCCGTCCCCATGCTACCTGGAATGATCACAGGTTGACCAGTTGATTTAAAGATGTCTGGCAACTGTGGATTATCCGGTCCAAATGCCCTCGTTGCACCCTTTCTGTGAACAACTACCTTTCTTTTCTTGCCATCAACTTCGTACTCTTCAACCTTTGCTATGTTATGAGTTATGTCGTAGACTAATCTAACGTTCATTCCTGCAACGTTTTTGAAGACTTTTCTTATCAAGTGCGTTATGATCTCCCTATTTGCAAATGCATAATTTGCTGCACAATTCATCGCCATATAGTAAGCTTGTCCGAGTGTACTTTTGAAGGGTGCATTTATCAACTGTTTGTCTGGAAGAGACTTATTGTGCTCTTTGAGTTCATCTCTCATCGTTCTTATATAATCTGTTGCAATCTGGTGTCCAAATCCTCTACTGCCTGTATGAATCAATATCGTTATATCACCTTTCTTGATGCCAAATCGTTTTGCTATCTCTTCATCGTAGAGCTCATCAACTTCTTGAATTTCGATGAAATGATTTCCAGCGCCTAATGTACCAAGCTCACTTTTCCCGCGTTCCACCGCCTCATCACTCACATCTGCAAAATCACATTCTGGTATGTAGCCGTAATCTTCTATCCTCTCAAGGTCTTCAACATTGCCATATCCCATTTCGACAACTTGCTTAGCACCATTAGTCACAACTCGCTTGAAATCTGATTTTGAAAAACGCAATTCACT
>DPIB01000096.1 GCA_003522805.1 Fervidobacterium sp.
TATTGGCGGTGGGTAGTTGACTTTCTATCCTTTACCTGCCTATTTTATTGCTGAATTCCAGTTTAAGGGATTTCCATATAAGCTATTCCAGAACCCTGAAGGGTTATCGTTAACGTAATAGCACCTTATTTCGTTCCCAAATACAAATAGGTATCCACTGCTTAGTGAAATGTATCTGCCATTCTGGACAGTATCTGTAAACAATGTTTTCTTTGATTCCTTGTCTACAACATAAAACTTGCCCGAATCTGTTAGAACATAGATATTTTTCTTTCCGATAACCGCATCTATAACCTGTCCACTTATAGTTAGAAAAACGTTTTTTCCTCTTAGTATCTGCGTTTCTTTCTGCATTGGTACAAATTCATAAGATAAGCCAGTTTCATCTATTAAGGTAAAGCCAAGTTGCTGACTTATATAAGGGTTCTCAGATACAATTGGTAAGTTCTTAACCTTTCCTACAAATGTAGACGTTTCTTTTTCTCGCCACAAATTTCCAACACCGTCTATAACGAATATTTTCCCAGAAAGTGAAATAGACGGTGGAACAACTGGATATGAGGCAGTCCTATACGATGTTGTTATACTTCCACTCTTTCCAAGGTCTTTTATAACGTATACAGTACCGTTATCTGTTACAACATAGAGGTAGTAGCCGTCCCAAGCTGGTCCTTGAGATATATCGCCATCTAGTTTCAATTTCCAACTTAATTGACCTTTTTCATTCACTGCATAAACAGTATCATCCCAAGATACTACATATATGTTGTTGCCAACAGTTACGTGGGCCACAACTACAAAAGTAGTTTTGAAAGTCCACTGAATTTTTCCATCTGCTACAGACAAGAGGCTTCCTTTTAGCGTAGGTATGTAAGCTGTTGTCCCCTTTATTGCGGGTTTGCCGAATATTTCATCATTCATCACAACTTTCCAAATTAACTCGTACAATTTCGGCTCTTTAGTCGTTGGTTCTTTTTCTGAAGGCTTCACAACTGAAATTTCCTGTTGCGTACTACCTTGCTCTGTCTGTTGCTGAGCCTGTGCTTGGGACTCTTCACCCTCGTCTGAGACTTCAGCCGTGGTTGTAGTCTCTTGCTGGCTCAGAATTACTGGGGCAAGGGACTTAGCAGTGAATTTCTGGTCTTTCTGAACTAAATCGCCTGTTATCATGATATTGCCTGAGTAAAGGTTTTCACCGTCACTAAGAAGTTGCCCTTTATATGAAAAAGTCGAGCTTAATCTTGCACTTCCTTTATAGATGTATATTTTTGTTCCATCACTGAACGCGTGGTATCCAGAAAAATAAGCATAATCTTTATAAGAAGGATACGAACGTTCAAGCCGGATGTATTTTGGATTTGATATGTTGAAAAGCTGAGACTGTGTCCCGAGCGCTGCCAAATAATCTCCACTCAATTTTAGAGTCTTCGCTGATACAACCATCGACCAAACGATCGAACTTCCATCGTAACAGACAATCTGGTTTCCATCTATACCTATTATATAATCATCCTTCACCACTACACTTTGCAATGTACTGGTAACTGTTCCTATGGTAACTGCCTTGCCGTTGGAAATTTTATAAACCTTATTACTAGAAATGACATAATTAATGCCCACACGTTGAGCATTTTTTATGTCAATCTTTGTCTTTCCATCAAGAGTGTATATTCCATCAGTAGCGATGTAGTAGTATTGCACTCCGTCGTAGAGAACATCCGAAAAAGAACCAGATTTTATAATATTACCAGCTTCATCTACAATAGAGTTGGAGGTAACGATAATTGCACCAGAGAAAAGTGATGAAGATAGGAAAAGACCTATGTAAAAAGCAATTGTGAAGAAACATTTCCACCCTTTCGTATGCATTCTTACACCTCTCATCTATTTTCTTTAGTCTTTAGTCTTTAGTCTTTCACCATCAATTAGGAGGTCTCTAACAAGATTATTTGTTAAAACAATTATAACATGTTAGATTATTCCTGGAAACAAGATTCTGATATAAAACACTCTGATTTCTTCGAACTTTACACGAATATATAAACACCTAGATGGTATTTACATAAACTATCTGTATAATCAAAAACTTCAGATACATGCTCTCCAATATGTTGTACATTTGAGGATAATCTATTGACTGACCGCCTCTATACAGCAACTTCAAGAGAACTTTTGCATCAATCCCTGCTTCAACTAGTGTATTTTCAAACTCGTTCTGTGATATGACCTGAGTACAGGAAGCAGTTGCGAGTATTCCGTTGCTTTTTAGAATTCTCATGCTTCTGTAGTTTATCTCCTTGTAGCCTTTGAACGCAGCATCTCTATTCGAGCTGCTTTTGGCAAAGGAAGGAGGGTCTAGAACTATTAGATCGAACAGTTTTGAATTCTCGTAGTTTGACTTGAGATAATCGAAGGCATTTACAACTACAAAATCACAATCCTTAAATAGATTTAGATTTGCAATTTCTTTAGCAATTTCGATAGCTCTTTCAGAGTAATCGACAAAGGTGACATGTTTAGCTCCGCTTTTTAACAGATGCATACCGAAATTTCCTGTATATGAAAAGCAGTCCAGGCAAATTTTGTCTTTCGCAAATTCCATGAGTTTCCTCACATTTTCCCTTTGATCTAGGAACGCCCCTGTTTTCTGCCCCTTTGTATCTGCTAAGAACTTTATTCCATCTACTTCAAACGGAATCAATTCAGGACCTGTGCCATAAATCCATTCAACTTTCTCTTCTAATCCCTCTTTTTCTAAAACACTTCCCTCAGTGTGTTCAAAAATCCCAGCTGGATTGAAAATTTCTATGAGTACGTCAATTATCTGATGCTTAAGCATGTTTATACCTAAAGTAT
Organism: Fervidobacterium sp.; assembly: GCA_003522805.1. Classification (GTDB taxonomy): domain Bacteria; phylum Thermotogota; class Thermotogae; order Thermotogales; family Fervidobacteriaceae; genus Fervidobacterium. The sequence goes on from DPIB01000096.1 coordinate 2,857, forward strand.
TAAACTGGACAGAGAGGTACTTATCGAACTTATCAACGATCAATCCAGGTAATCCATCAACTTCACTAAACACTACTCGATAAGCGTTTTCGCACACTGTGTTAAAACGATTTCTTAACGCTTCATCGAACCTATTCTTAATAAACTCTCTGTTTATGTCAACTGGTTTCCGAGTCAATATTCTTACAGTTATCTTCGAATTTGTATTAATATAACCTCGTCCCAGAAACTGCCCCGCAAATGTATAAACATCAACAATGGAACCATTAATATAGTCACCATCAATACGTTCAATTTCATTATCATAAATCCATGGATGTCCAAGTAAGACTCGCCGTTTGATATCTCTTTTGAGTGTAACTTTTGCTATATTTGACAAGTGATCACCTTCTTTGGTAAAACACTACGCTTTTTTGAAGTTCACTTTAGATTATAACACAAATCAGAGGTAGGTTGAACTTTAGAGCGATACGCAAAATTATCTTCGTATAACAAAGAAATTTCATATTTTGCAAAATGGACGTTTAGGACATATAATTTAAGTAGTAGAGTCGTTAAGTAATCTTGGTAATGCTAAGCACTTCTAACTCATAAATTTGTTGAACAAGAATAACAGTCTGTAATGGCTGTTGTTTTTCAGTACATTGATTGGAGGGGGATAGATGGGAAGATTGGTAGAACATCCTATACTAAATGTCAAGGTTTCAGGTGCTGCGGAGCATATGGTCTTTTATTTTGAAGATCAACCTATATTTGCACTTCCGAGTGATACTATTGCCAGTGCGTTAATTGCCAGTGGTATCGACATTTTTGGTTTTACTGAGCATGAACATGCTAGAGGCTTTTTCTGTGCAATAGGGAAGTGTTCATCATGCCTTGTAGAAGTCGATGGAGTTCCGAATGTGAGAGCATGTATTACCCCCGTTCGTGAAGGTATCAGTGTTCGTCGGCAAATCGGAAGGGGGAAACCAAAATGGTAAATGAAGGGCCAACCGAAAAAAAACATGTCAAAGCCCTGGTAATTGGAGCTGGACCGGCTGGTTTGTGTGGCGCAATAGCTATTGCAGAGAGCATAGGTGATGGAAAGCAAATACTAGTTGTTGATGAAGGCATAGTTCCCGGTGGACAGCTTCCTAAACAAACTCACAAGTTCTTTGGACATGAAGGCTTTTATGCTTCTGTAAGAGGATTTGAAATAGGTGAAAAACTTGTAAGTAAAGCTACTGATCTTGGTGTTCAGTTCTCAATGCAAACGACAGTTGCAGGCATATACGAAGATTCTATTGTAACGTATGATAGAAATAATAATAGTGTTGATGAATATACCGCAGACTATCTTTTAATTGCAACTGGTGCTTCTGAAAGATTCTTGGTATTTAGAAATAATACACTACCCGGTGTATATGGTGCTGGTGCTGTTCAGACTTTAATGAATCAGTATAAAGTCATGCCTGGTGAATCTTTTTTGATAGTCGGAGCAGGAAACATAGGATTGATAGTTGCATATCAGTTACTACAAGCTGGTGCCAACGTTAAAGCCATTGTTGAGGCTAGCTCGAAAATTGGGGGCTATATGGTTCACGCAAATAAGATCATGCGTTTAGGTGTTCCAATAATGTTGAATCACACCATCGTAAGTGCATTAGGTGAAGAAAGGGTACAAGGGGCAATTGTGGCAAGAGTTGATGAACATTTCAAACCAATTCCAGGTACTGAGAAGGAGTTTGTGGTTGATACGATCTGCCTTGCGGTTGGTCTACAACCGAGTGTAGAGTTAGTTGCCCAGACAGGAGCGGAAATAAAGTATATTTCCGAACTTGGTGGATACGTACCGATAAGAGATGAAAACATGAAAACCACTGCTGATAATGTTTATATTGCTGGTGATCTTTCTGGAATAGAAGAAGCGTCTACTGCAATGATAGAAGGGTATATTGCTGGATACAATATAGCACAAAAGATTACTGGACAAGATTTGTCAGAAAAAATTAGTACTATGAAAGACGAACTTATCGAATTTAGGAAAGGACCATTTGCAAGTAAAGTTAGAGAAGGTCTAAAGAAAATGAACATATTATTCCCAAGTGGCGGTTACAGAGAGAGGACCCAGCAATCGACAGGTCCAAATGGAAAACTGAGGGCAGTAATCGAGTGTCCTCAGGCAATACCTTGTAATCCTTGCGAAACCTCATGTCCGACTGGGGCAATAAATGTTGGAAAGAACATAAATAGCATACCGTACGTAGATTATGATAAATGTATTGGATGCGGGGTTTGTGTAATGAAATGTCCTGGCCTTGCAATATTCCTCCTACAAGAAAAGGAAGATTATTCTATAGTAGGTATACCATATGAGTTTTTGCCAATTCCAGAAAATGGTACTATTGTTAAGCTCTTCGACAAAGATGGAAGATATGTTGCAGATGGTCAGATAGACAAGGTATCGGTTAACAGAAAAGAGAAGACCCATCTTGTCTTTCTAAGAGTCCCAAAAGGAATGGAAAATATCGTACGACATTTTGATCTGGCAATAAATTCTGAGGAATATGTGTGCAGATGTGAAGAGGTTTCAAGGCAGGATGTGGAAAAAGTAATAGATTCAGGAATTACTGATTATGAAGAGATTAGAAGAATCTTACGCATTGGCATGGGACCATGTGGTGGGAAAACCTGTAGAAATGTTGTTCTCCAAATAATTGCTGAAAAGACAAAAATCCCAATTTCTGAAAGTAAACTAGGGGCATTCCGTCCACCTGTCATTCCTCTTCCGATCGATGCTATTGTAAAATCTCGGAAAGGGGTGGATAAAGATGAGTGATGTAAATGGCACTTATGATGTTTGTATAATAGGTGGGGGGATAACTGGTACAGCATTAGCATACTCACTATGTAAGCTAGGTGAAACTTCTGTTGCTGTTTTTGAGAAATCCTATCTTTCCTCTGGTTCTACTGGGCGTTGTGGTGGTGGGATACGGCAACAGTGGTCAACAAAGAATAATGTTAGACTTGCAATGAGAAGTGTAAAGTTGTTTGAGAACTTTGAAGAAGATGTAGGAATGGATATCGAGTATTATCAAGGTGGTTATCTCATGCTCTCTTACGACGAGGAAGAAGCAGAACAATTTGAGAAAAACGTAGAAATACAAAGAGAAGAAGGGCTTGATGTTGAGATATTGACTCCAAAACAAGTAAGTGAGAGGTATCCATATATAAACACCCAGGATTTGATTGTAGCTACCTTTTGTCAAACTGATGGACATGCAAATCCACATAAGGCGGTAATTGGTTATGCACAGGCTGCTAAGAGAATGGGAGCGGATATATATACTCACACTGAAGTCTTAGGTGTTGATGTAGAAAATGGTAAAGTAGTCGGTATCCAAACGACAAGGGGATATTTTAAGTGTAATGTTGTTGTAAATGCATCTGGCCCTTGGTCAAGACAAGTAGCAGAACTTGCTGGAGTTGAACTACCAACGGAAAGTTATCGACACCAAATCTTTGTTACTGAACCATTAGAGAATTTCTTCCCAATGATGGCAATCAGTTTTGCAGGCAATTTTTATATGAGACAGGCACATCATGGACAATTCATAATGGGGCAGGGTGACAAAGATGAAAAGCCTGGAATAAATTATAATGTTACCTTCAAATTTGAGAAGGAACTTGCTGAAAAGATGGTTGGAATTTTTCCATTCCTAAAAAACCTAAGAATTATGAGACATTGGAGTGGAATGTACAACATGTCCCCAGATGCCCAACCAATAATCGGACAAAGCGACAAAGTCAAAGGATACTTCTATGCAGTTGGGTATTCTGGCCACGGTTTCATGGTGGCACCTGCTGTGTCCGAAGCATTATCTGAACTGATCGTGTTTGGGAAAACCCTGCATACAGACGTATCATACCTAAACGTTGATAGGTTTAGTAATGAAGATGTAGAAAAAGAGAAAAACGTAGTATAATATCTTAATAGGGGTGTGCACATCATTGTGTGAAAAATTGTGTGAAAAGGTGAGAACTTGAATAAAATACTGTTAGTTGATGACAGTAGATTTTGGAGAATAATCCTTGAAGATCTCTTAAAAAAGGATGGATATGAAGTTCTAACGTCAGAAAATGCATTTCAAGGTATAGAGATTGCTTTAATGGAATATCCTGATATCATAATAACAGATTACAATATGCCTGGCATTTCTGGCTTACAGTTGTGTCTCTATTTGAGGTCGATCCCTGCATTTAAAGATGCAGGGATTGTTATTCTTACTGGTTCAGATGATATAATAAACGAATTTTGGGCATTGCATAGTGGTGCAAATAAATTTATCTCGAAAATGCTTCCTAAAGAACAACTTGAGAGTGAATTGCTGGAGTTCATACAAAAGAAGTATAAAACCAAGGTACAGCAATCGGGATATGCCAATAATATATATGATGTTTTGGAACAAAAGATGAGAACTGAAATTCTGAATAGAGAGGTTCTTTCTCTCATTCAGTTCGCAAGTGATGAATTCTACGTAGTAAGTAATCTGAATAACTTTCTTGAATACTTTTCTAACTTTGGTACCTTGGCTTTCATGCTTCTTTCACCAGTGGAAGGCAGGATTTACAATTTCGGTTTTCCTCTCGGAAAGGAGAGATTGAAGAAAGCCTTGATTAGAGCTGTTGAAAAACCGGTAGAACCTTCTGTATGGACTTTCTTGGGTAGATATGGTAATGAAATCCAGGGTGATTTTGTTTCCTTTGTTGTGAAATACGACTCTTCCGAAATAGGAGTTATCGCTTTCTCCGATGCTTCTGACCCAAGGAGTGTATACAAAGTACTCGTTGAAGCTGAAGAGAGCCTTGGCCTACTTTTCAACACGTTGAATTTGTTTAGAGAATTGAAAGTTGCTTCTTCAGTTGATAATCTAACAGGATTATTCAACAAAAAGGAATTATTGAAGTTTCTTGATGAAGTCCATAGCCTTTCTCTATACGGTAAGAAGAGTTATTATGTTGCGATGCTTGATATAGATGATTTCAAGAAAGTTAACGACACATATGGTCATTTAGTAGGGGATGAGGTCTTAAGAAAGATTGGAGAAATAGTAAAAAGCAACACCGGCGAAAATGCGATAGCTGCTCGTTATGGTGGAGAAGAATTCACTATTGTTTTCACAAATGTGACCGAAAGCGATGTAATGGGCACTATCGAGAATATACTTCAACAAATTAGGAGTACAAAATTTTCAAGCGGAAAATGTACTTTATCGTGTGGAGTAGCCAGCTCTGAGAATTATAGTTCACCAACTGAAGTACTCAGGTCAGCAGATAATCTGCTTTACATAGCTAAAAAATCAGGAAAAAATAAAGCTGTGTACTTATCCTCTCAAAAAGAGAGTGTTTTATCAGAAAGCTCACAAGAGGATGAAGATGCTTCCTAAAACTATCCAAGTAAAACATCGAGTACTGACATAACTAAAAAACCAAATACGAGAAAATATGTTGAAAGTCTTTCATTTCCTCTAAGATGGGTTTCTGGAATAACTTCATCACTCACTACAAATATCATTGCACCTGCCGCAAAAGCCAGCATATATGGTAGTAACTTCTGGCTAGCAAATATCAACCCTGCACCAAATATACCACCAACTACCTCAACAATACCGGTTAGAAGTGTTATGATTGTTGATGTCTTCATAGAGTACCCAGCATTCAAGAGTGCTACAAAAGTAGCGGCACCTTCCGGGATATTCTGGGCACCTATAGCAATGGCGACATTAAGTGCCTGAGGAGTAAAACCACTTATTCCAACAGCCATTCCCTCTGGAAAGTTATGGATAGTGATTGCGATAACAAATAACCAAATCTTACTTATCCTCTGAAGCTCCAGTCCTTCATGTCCCTTTAGAAAGTGTTCGTGTGGTGAAAATTTGTCCATGAGATCCACCATCACCGCTCCTAGAAGAAATCCAACGGAGAATCTCCAAAACCCACCTATCTCAAGTGACGGGCTAACCAAGCTAAATGCACTAGCTGCGAGCATGATGCCAGCAGCCATTCCCATTAGAGAATCGATAACTTTTTCACCAAGGTGCTTACGAAAAATCAGCAGTGGTATTATCCCGATCAAAGTAGAGAGTCCTGCTAGTGTGCTGTAAATTACGCCTTTTAGAAAATCGCTGATGTAAATCACTCCTTATATGATATAATCTGCGTATAGATAAATTGATGACTAAGAGGTGAACAGATGATTTATACGGAAATCATTTTCGCAATGCTCATTCTTATGCTATTACTTGTAGTGATCTTTGGCACAATCCCACTCCAAATTGAAACACTAAACGAAGCTATCAGACAAGAAAAGGCACAGATAATCGCAGAAAATATGTTTTGGGAGACGGTCGACGCATCTTTCCTAGAAAATCGGCCAGAAAACTTTAGTATAGATTTTGAAGTCGAAGTTGATGGGCACAAATATCTAGTCACGATAAATGCCCTAAAATACGAAAGGCCTGGGGAATAGAATAAAGACTCTTAAGGATAGCCCTTCAATCTCAATCCAAGCAGGAACCATAGTTTCGAGAGTATAATTACCGTAAAGATCATAATAACAAGTACAGCAACAATTACACTTCCCCTTCTCATGAATGAATCAATCCCCCCGAGTACTCCAATTAACCATTAATTCCGCATTCTACTTTTCTTGATCATAGTATTGTGCCTTTATTATAACATAAACATATCGATTGAAGAATAGAAGCATAACAAGATAGTGCAGACCTTAGCCTGCACTATCTTGTTTTTGTAGTTCCACACTTCTGACTGTTTCAGTTGCATGCCTTACTCGTTACTTAAGGGAGGATTAGGATTGTATGCTTCATCGGGCGCTAGAATCACGAAAAACAGTGTGATGATAAATCCTAGAATATTTATGGAAAGGAAAAACCAAAATGGGTCTATTCTATCGATTAAGTAACCGTACAAAGCAGAAGAAATTGGAGTAACTCCCATAGCCATTACGGAAAGTACGGAAAAAACCCTAGACCTCAGTTCTGAAGGTACGAGTATCTGGAGATTTGCATTCAAAGGTGTGTTGACGAATACATTGAACAAACTTATGAGAAACGAACCAATCGAGAAAATCATGAAAAGAATGGACTTGGAAAATCCAAACATAGGCATGATCATTATAGAGAAGACAACGCATATGATCTCTTGAACTATTAATCCACCAACCATCAAAACTTTTGAACTTACCTTGTGTAGTATGATGAGTATCAAAAGGTTTCCTAACAAAGCTCCAACCGTGAAGAATGTTTGAATTAGGCCGTACTGAGTTGAACTGAATTGCAAAACTGTGCGAATAATATACGGAAAGACAACACCAAATAGTGGAGATGTAATGAAATTTATCACTACGGCGAATGTGAATAGGAATTTCAATCCCTTGTTCATTCCAACAAATTTGATTCCTTCTATAAGTTCTTTAAAGACATGCACCTTTCCATTCTTTGGTGTGAAGCGATATATGATAAACATTTCACTGATGCCGGATAATATATACAATATCGAGGTCAGCAGTATGACGCTCTGAAAGCCATAAAAGCCATAGAGCATTCCACCCAAGATAGGTCCAATAATGTTGGCACCACTATTTGCCATTGCGTTAAACGAAGTTGCCCTTTTCATGTGCTCTTTTCTAACAACATCACCGAACATTGCACCTGTCGGTCCATCGAAAATACCATCCAGAAGCGAAAGAACCGCTGTGAAGATTAACAACAAAGGTACATCTATATTTCCAAAGATACCTATCAGCCATAAGAGGAACAGAATCATACCTCTAAATTCGTCGATAAAGACCATGATGTGTTTTCTATTCATTCTGTCCCCGAGCACACCACCAAATGGTGTTATTAGAATCCTCGGAAGTATTTGAAGCACACTGAAGAGTCCCATGATCGTTCCAGAGCCCGTCTTGTCCAATACAAAAAGCGGCATTGCCACCATCAGAGCAGAGGCACCAACAAGAGATTCAAATCGTCCACTTATTACAAGGGCAAGATTCCTTTTCTCATGCAGATAGATTTCAGCAGTCTCTTCCATGATTTCACCCCCAGATTGTTTTGTCAGACAAAAATATTATACACATATACAAATAAATTGTCAATAGGTAAAAAATATTTGTATAAGAAAAAAATTAGTATAACGAACGAAAGTTATGGTAAAATATCCTTTAGATAACTATAGGGAGGCGAAAATTGTGGAATACAAATTTGTCAAAGTTAGTGAATTAATACAACTTTGTAGCATTCCTGGGATATCTGGAAGGGAGGAATTGGTCAGAGGGAGAATAGCTTCTATGATTCCTGGGATATGTAAAATTGACAGTATTGGGAACTTGATATACGAGGAGGGTGGAAGTAAAGACGTAACAAGTGTGGAAAAAGATAATTCCGTTCTTCTCATGGCACATATGGATGAAATAGGATTCTACATAACAGATGTGAGAGAGGATGGTAAGCTTACTATCAGAAATGTTGGAGGAATAATAGAGGAAACGCTTCCTGGAACCTTCGTTGAAGTTGTCTCACAAAATGGAATCATGGATGGCGTGATAGGAGCCGTACCTCCTCATTTGAAGGGCGATGGTGAAGTATTTGATAAATGTGTTGATGTAGGAGCCAAATCAAGGAATGATGTTTACAACATGGGAATTAGTGAGTTAGATTACGTGGTATTTAAAAAAACAGGTGTAATTCTCAATAATGACAACCTTGCCATGAGAAGTTTAGATGACCGTTTTGGGTGCTATACATTGTCTCAAGTAGTCAATAACGTGAGAAATACTTCAAACTATATCTCCGCGTGGACGGTTCAGGAAGAAGTTGGACTAAGAGGAGCAAAGGCACTCACGCAACTATAAAAGCCACGTTTAGCTATCGCAATCGATTCTTTTGCATGCTGTAGCAAACAGAACAAGCACATTGAACTGGGAAAGGGTCCTGTAATCAGAGCACTCGATAATTCATCTATCTCTGATATGCCAACAGTACGTTCCTTGATTGACCTAGCACACAGGAGCAATATCCCAGTTCAAATTGGTGCAACAGGTGGTGGGAATGATGCAAGTGTGTTCTTAGAGATGGGTGTTCCCATGATAGCAATTAGTGTACCTGTGAGATATTTGCACTCACAAGTTGAGATGATAAACCTTCTTGATTTGGATAATCTAATCAAGTTATTGATTGTTTTTCTCGAGGTGTTTTGAATGTCCACAATGGGATTCATGCTTTATGCATTGCTGTTTCTTGGGGGCTTAGGAGCTGGAATAATAAATGTACTGGCTGGGGGAGGTTCATTTCTTACACTGCCTCTATTAAGTATTTTCGGACTTTCACCGAGTATTGCAAACGGTACAAATCGTATTGCAATATTAATGCAGAACATATCTGCTACTGTAAGTTTCTCGAGAAAGAAAGTTCTAGATATTCGAAAAGCGCTTTACTTGGCTGTTCCAACTGTTATTGGATCGATAATTGGAGCTCATATTGCTGTAGAAATACCCGATACGGTTTTGGAAAGAGGACTAGGGATAATATTCATCATAATGGCTTTTTTTAACCTGTTTTCGAAAGATGAAGAGAACAGACTTTCTTCAAGTCCTGCGAACAAAATATTGGAGTTCTTTGTCTTCTTCCTTATCGGTATTTATGGAGGTTTCATCCAAGCAGGCGTCGGATTCTTTCTTATAGCTGCTCTTAGAAAGCTCGAAGGTGAGGGAATAAGAAGTGCTAATGTTCTAAAGATTTTCCTCACTCTCATGTTTACCATATTTTCGATCTTAGTTTTCTCAATTAACAGCAAGATACAACTCATTCCGGGCCTAGTTCTAGGTGCTGGTTCTTTCTTTGGCGGGATTGTTGGAGCGCATTTAAATTTGAGGCTTGAAAAGAAGTTTTTAAAGTACACCCTATTTGCGATGATGATTTTGTCAGCTATCTTATACTTATTCTAATTCAATGTATGTTTCAGTAATCAATACTCTTTCAATGTTATATAGAGGAGGTGTTGTCGGGGTTTCTTATAACACAAAGGTAGTCAACTACCCACGGCCTATAGAGGCGGGGGCTTGTAGAAATGCAAGCTCGGTTGATTAGCCTA
>DPIB01000056.1 GCA_003522805.1 Fervidobacterium sp.
TATTAGTGAGAAGAAAGGAGGGTTGGCGATTCCTCTCCAACTTGCAGAAGTTGGAGTCTCCTCGCCGATTAATGATGAATTTTTACATTAAGGCTGTTTATTACTGTTTTCCTTTTATAATCTTGCCATACCTTGTCGTATTCTTTCTTCATTTCTTGCCATGTGTCTCTCAGAATCAGCCATTTTTCCGAAGAAAATGTTCTATTTGAATTTGGCAATTCCAAACTTGCAGCCTCGATTGGGATAGTACCGCTACCACAGAATGGGTCAAATAGTTCTACATTTTCACTCCATTTAGACAATATGATGATAGATGCGGCAATTGTTTCACGTAAAGGTGCTCTTCCAGTCCTTATCCTGTACCCTCTTTTGTTCAAGCCATTCTCTCCGGTTGTATCGAGCAGCAAATAAGCAATGTCATCTTTTATGATCAGTATGATCCCATATTCTGGCCCAGTCTCATCTGTTCCGTTGATGCCTTCGACGACCGCCTTTTTTAGTACGGAGGCCACAGCACCCGTGGCACTAAGTCTTGAGTTAGTTATCTTCATCTTTTCTATTCTTATCTTTGCGTTCGGTTCAAGAAAGTCCTTTAAACCAGAATTCTTGACGTTGCTGAAGAGTTCGTCGAAGGTTGCTGCCTCGAATTTTTTGATTAGTATACTTATTCTGTCTGCAGATTTGATTTTCATATTGAGGAAGGGAATGTCTTGTAAGGTCCCTAAAAAAAATATTCTTCCAGAGGAAGAATATGTAACCTTGAAATTGTGCTTTCTGAGCTCTAAAGCAACTGCTCCTTCTAAACCTGAAGTGCAGAACGCTACAAATGTTAGAGTATCTGATCCGGTTGCTATCACTTCTCTGTTCTCCCTTTGTGAGTTTCAGACTCCAAAATCACATGTGTTGTACCTTCAAATAGTATCCCATTCTCATTTTCCGATGTAAAAACCATTCTATTTGTCGTACCACTGTATATGATATGTCCAAACACATTCACTTTCGAAATCTGAGCGCCTATCCACATCTGAGCCTTTCTGTAGAAGAATTTCGCAGGATAGTTTGTTTTTTCAAAACAAATGAAAAGATCAGGAATTGCTTTTACATAATTTTCGGGTACCCCTATTTCAGTACCAATTAGTATTCTTATTATCATATCGTTGAATTTAATATCCACTTTTGTATTCGTGGAATATCTCAAGATTTTGTAATTAAAGATACTGACTTTATCGCCATCGTAGTAGATGGTGTATGGTATGTCGAATAAGTGATTCTTAGTATCGGAGGCTATAAATACATCCACGTTGTACTCATCCAAAATAAGGGAACTACCAGACAGTATCGTCAATTCATGTCATCTCTCTTCTTAATATTTCGTACAAGATGATCGCTGCACTAACAGAGACATTTAGTGAGTCTATCGGTAGCTTCATAGGGATGGATATCAGCTCGTCACATTTTTGTTTTACAAGTGCTCTGATCCCACTTCCCTCATTACCAAACACGATACCAATTGGCCTTTTCAGTTCTACATCCCAAAACGTTCTCCCACTCATATCGGCACCGTATATCCAGATGCCTTTTTCTTTGAGTTTATCTATGTACCTTCCGAGATTGACAGTCACTGCGATGGGTACTCTAAAGATCGTACCAGCAGAAGCCTTTATAGCCCCCGCAGTTACATGCACACTGTTGTCTTTTGTGATTACGATCATATCTGTACCTACGGCAACTGCGCTTCTAACTATTGCACCAAAATTCTGTGGGTCTTGAATCTGGTCAAGCAGAACGATAAACGGATTCTCACCGATATCATCCTCGTGTGCATATTGAAACTCACCGATATCTACAACAACTCCTTGATTTTTTTCTTCACCACACAATTTTTTTAGTACATTCCTTGGTGCAATTGTAAATGGCAACTTTCTTTCCTTGACCTTCTCTATGAGTTCGTCAAGTTCTTTATCATGCTGATCTGAGAAATAAACCATTCTTAACGGCTGGCTACTCAGTAGTAGTTCCCTTAAAACATTCCTGCCATAGATTATCATTGGTTGCTGTTCCCCTTTGCCGATTCCTTTATTTCGTCTTTTATTCTATTCCAGTACTCATCTAAAACCTGGGGAGAAAGTTCTTCCAATTTCTTATCCTCGTTCTTGATAAGTTCTTCCATCTTCCCAAATCGATCAATGAACTTTTCAGTTGCCTTCCTAACAGCTCGCTCGGGGTCTACATTTAGAAATCTTGATAGATTCGCTACCGCAAATAGCAAGTCTCCAATCTCTTCTTCCATTTCTTCGTTGGTACTTGCGCTTTTGACTTCTTCCATTTCTTCGTATACCTTTGCCCAAACTTCTTCTGTTTTCGTCCAGTCGAATCCTACTGCTGATGCATTTTCCTGTACCCTACGCGCCATTAATAGACCTGGCAGAGCCTTATTGACGTCGCCTATGCTTGTCTTCTTTTTGTTCCCTTTTTCTTCTGCTTTGATTTCTTCCCATCTTGCATAAGAATATCCCTCAGCACTACCGAAGACATGTGGATGTCTACGGATTAGTTTTTCGTTGAGCACATTGATAACATCATCTATTGTAAAGGCTAATCGTTCCTTGGCGATTTGAGCATGGAAGACGACCTGGAGAAGTACATCGCCCAACTCTTCTTTAAGTTCGTCATCATCTCTAGAATCGATTGCACTGAGGACTTCATATGCCTCTTCTATCAAATATGGTTTCAAAGTTTCGTGTGTCTGTGCCTTGTCCCACTCACAACCATTTCCGCTTCTTAATTTCTCCATTATCTCGACTAATCTTTCAAATTCTTCTCCAGCCATTCTTTGACTTCCTCCATTTCAACCTTTAAACTACGAGACATGAGGCATCTAATAGAATCCGAAGGCGATTTTCTATTGTATATGACTTCGTAAATCTCCTTAGTTATGGGCATATCGAATTTGTCACCATAGTTTTCAATGATTGCTTTACAAGTGTATGCACCTTCAACGATCTCCTCACTTGCCTCAAGCAGATGTAGTGGGTCAAATCCTTTCGCTATCATCTCACCATAGCGTCTATTTCTACTGTGCCTGCTATTACAAGTTACCACCAAGTCTCCCAAACCTGCTAATCCCATGAATGTTAGAGGATCTGCACCGAAATTTGCTGAAAACTTTGTTATCTCGTACAGGCCTCTTGTTATCAGTGCAGCCTTTGCATTATCCCAACCACCTAAGCCATCGACAACACCTGCTGCTATTGCAATTATATTCTTCAGAGCACTTGCAAGTTCTATGCCGAGTATATCTTCATGGATATAAACTCTGAAATACTCGTTAGAAAACTCTCTTTGAAGTATTTCTTTCATGCTCCCCGCTATCACTACAGCAGTTGGGAGTCTTAGAGCAACCTCTTCTGCATGTGACGGACCAGAGAGCACGGCATAACCACAGTCAAAGAATTCTTTGACAATTTCGGAAACACGCTTGCCTGTAGATATCTCCATTCCTTTAGAAAGGTTAAGGATGGTCTTTGGTTGATAATCGATCCTTTCAAACACACTTCTTATGAACTGAACTGGTGTTGCGATGATCAAAACATCGTAAGAGTCACCAAGCGAAATATCACTGCTAACTTCTACCTCAAGATCCACGTCGGGTAAATGCGGCATCTTTTTTCTGTTATTCAATTTCTCTGCTAGTTCCTCCGTGTGTGCCCAGAGTACAACTTCATGACCATTATCTTTTAAAAGCTGGGCTATAGTACTACCCCAGCTACCTGCTCCGAGGATAAAATACCTCATTACTGTTCACCTCTGCTTATCTTTCTAGACTATTTTTTTAAAACATCGGCAATCATCTGAACAGACCACTTGACTGCAGGGGTTCTGTAAGGGTTTGATACACTGTCCAGTTTGATTAGCCACGTGTCACCTTCCGGACGTGCATTGAGATAATAGTGTTGTTGAAAATCCTCATCAGATGAGATCATTTTTATAATGTAGGACCTATCATTTGTGGATTTGTAAATGCCTTTAACAACTGCAACCTTTTGTTTTTCTTTAAATACTCTCCCATTCAAATCCTGAAA
>DPIB01000092.1 GCA_003522805.1 Fervidobacterium sp.
CTCTTCCGTCTTCGAATCCACCTCAGATGTCGATTCATCCAACACCAATAACTCTGGCTTCCTTATCACCGCTCTCGCTATCGCTATCCTCTGCCTCTGCCCTTCCTCTGCTTACATTGAATACTGAATCATCGTATCCTGACTCTATTGTACTTCTTCTGTCATCTGAAGAATATGCTGGAAGAAATTGAATATTCCTCACAAATCTGTGATTGGGACTTATCTCTGTTAAGATATTCCTTGACAACGCCGAGTTTGAATTCAGGTTCATACACTTTTCTGTTCTGCATATGAATCACCCCTCTGAATGAATTTTATCACACCCTTAATTCTCATCCAAATACTTCATGGGTGAATATGAAACCACAGTAAACGCAAACAACACTAAGAATCTTTTCATACCCCTTATCCTTCCTTCTTTTTGATGGTCAATTGTTCGTTTCATATCATATTTCCATATGACCTTCAACTGTTTTTGCATCTTCCAAAACATGCATGAATACACAATTTCTGATTTTCGATTTTCACACTTTCAAAAAGTTCTTCCACATCCATTTTGTCTATCTTTCAATTCATATTTACTCAAGCCATTGTGTGATATAATCATATCGTGAAAGAATGAGAGGAAGTATCTATCGGCGCTTAAAGAGATAGATAATTCGATTAAGCATTTACGGATAATAATCAAGGAGGTGACTAAGAAATGACTGTACCAGTTTTTTCAAAAACTCTAAGAAAGATACAGTTTGAACTCAGTACGATGCATAACTTTTTGATAAGTGATCCATTGGTAAAAGAAACACTTTTCACATCTAGTCCAAGATTATTTACCATTTTGCGGATGACCAATCTATTTTTATCTTTTGTAGTTTTTATACCAATAATTGCAAGCTTTTGGAATTTCAATCTCCCAAGTTTTTTGGGTTACATACTATGTGCGTTTGTAGTTTATTTGACTTGGATCTTTGAATTTGTAACAAAGTCAATTATACTTGAAGAGATTAGAGCTTTCACAATCGTTCAAGTTTCGCTCCACAGTGTCTTTGGAATATGGATGGGGTTTTATGATAAGTTTCATATATACGATTTCATTTTACACTTGACAGGTGGTATGTGGTTGGTATTTCTCATCTATCCCATTGTAATCGGAATTGAATTACTTTCAGCCGATTCCAAGAATCCCTTTTTCTACTTTAAGATGGTAACCATTACCTTATTAACCGTGACGGCTTTGGGTGCCTTTTGGGAGATTGGCGAATTTATTTCCGACCTGATTTTTAAAAACTATCCCGGCTACAGGCTTGCTCAAGAGGATAGTCTCTTCGATACAATGACCGATATGCTGGCGAATCTTATTGGAACAATAGTAGGGATGAATATTTTTTGGGGAACACTAAAGAGATTGAATAAATATAGAAATATGGACTTACTCTTCCAAAGGATGGGAAGAGCTTTGAAAGACTACATCAATAACATGAAAAAGTGATGTTCAGTTCCCACAAATCAGAAATCAATGTTAGGAATAACAATGTACTAATTTGTGCAGAAATCCTTAGAGGATTGCATGTCGTTGATAAGTGGCAGTATTGTTTGAAAAAGCGTTTGTAGATGATTAGAATTTGCTTTTTCTTTGGTATGCTCCAATCTATCGCATTTGGTCAAAGTTTGTGATTACCTCAAAAGTAGTATAATTTAAGTTGTGATAACATCGGTTAATGATGCGTAACATAACCTAAAAAACTGAGGAGGCGATTGAATTGGGGACTACTATGAAAGCGATAATGAAGAAGGTTGCTGGTCCGGGTTTGTCTTTGGAAGAGGTGGAAAAACCAACTAATTTGGGTCCAAGAGATGTGCTTATAAGGGTCAGAAGGGCATCGATTTGTGGAACTGATATTCATATATATGAGTGGAACGAATGGGCGCAGTCGAAGATAAGACCACCGATGATCACAGGTCATGAAATGGCTGGTGAGGTTGTCGCAATTGGGAGTGCTGTGACGAGGGTAAAGGTTGGCGATGTGGCTACAACAGAAACGCATATTCCGTGCGAGACTTGTTATCAATGCAGAACTGGCAGGATGCATGTTTGTAAGAATTTGAAGATACTCGGGGTCGATAGGGATGGTATTTTTGCAGAGTATGCAGTGATTCCAGAGACAGTGCTTTGGAAATTCTCACCTGAGATTCCTCTCGATTATGCCTCTGTTATGGAACCATTTGGTAATGCAATTCACACGGTTTCTTCAACAAATCTGCTTGGCAAGACTGTTTTGATCAGCGGTGCAGGTCCAATAGGTTTAATGGCAATTCAAGTTGCAAAGGTCGGCGGTGCTACGACAGTTATCGTTTCTGAAGTTGATCCTTTTAGGATTGAGATGGCCAAGAACAATGGTGCTGATGTTGTGATCAATCCTATGGAGAAAGACTTGGTGAAAGAAGTTTACAGTCAATTGGACGATGGTGTCGATGTGTTGTTCGAGATGAGTGGGAGTAAGAAGGCACTCGAGGATGGTTTGAAATGTGTGACGATGGGTGGAGAGACAGCTGTATTAGGCCTTTTCGGTAAGAAGATAGATATAGACTTTGATTCTTTGATCACGATGAGGGGCATAACAGTCCATGGTATCACTGGAAGACGCATGTTCCAAACTTGGAGAATTGCGGATGAGCTTTTGAGAACGAAGAAGGTTGACCTATCAAAAGTTGTTACGCATGTTCTTCCATTCGAAGAATGGGATAAAGGATTTGAGTTGATGCTCAATAAGAAATGTGGCAAAGTTGTGCTCAATCTCGATACAATCAGCAGGTAGTTAGTGATTATTTAGGTAATTCATGAATGATAAGTAAATCGATGGATGAGTAAGGGGGTGTCAAGTATGTTCAATTACAAGATTTTGGAAGATGAAATGGAAGCTTTGAAAAATGATGGCCTCTTGGTGAATATACGTACGATCGAATCGCCACAGGGTGCTTGGGTGGTTGTTAATGGCAAAAGAGCATTGAATCTGTGCTCCAATAATTACCTTGGATTTGCAAACGATGAGAGATTGAAGAAGGCTGCTATGAAGGCCGTAGAGGAGTGGGGCGTTGGACCGGGCGCAGTACGTACAATCGCAGGTACGTTCAAGATTCATGAGGAATTGGAAAGGACACTTGCACAGTTCAAGGGAGCGGATGCAACAATCTTTCTGCAATCGGGTTTCCTTGCAAACCAAGCTGCAATTCCAACGGTTTTCGGTGATGAGAACGATGCGATCATTTCCGATGAGCTAAATCATGCGAGTATCATAGACGGTGTGAAACTTTCAAAAGCGAAGAGGTACGTCTACAAGCACTGTGATATGAACGAACTCGAACAGAGGCTAAAAGAGGCACGCAATGTTCAAAATGCAAGGCGCGTGTTGATAATAACGGATGGGGTCTTCAGTATGGATGGTGATATAGCCCCGTTACCGGATATCGTAAATTTGGCTGAACGGTACGATGCTGCGGTTATGGTCGATGATGCGCATGGTGAAGGCGTGCTTGGTAAGAGTGGTAGGGGTATCGTGGATCACTTTGGCCTTCATGGTAGAGTGGATATGGAGATCGGTACACTTTCGAAGGCATTCGGTGTGCTCGGTGGATACATCGCAGGAAAAGAAACGTTGATTAAATATTTGAAACAGAAGGCAAGACCATTTCTTTTCAGCACTGGACTTACACCAGCAGATGTGGCTGCATGTTTGGAAGCTGTAATGATACTTCAAGAGGGCGATGAGAGGGTAAGACGTTTGTGGGACAATGCCAACTATTTCAAAGGAGAGATGAAGAAACTTGGATTTGATATCGGTGTGAGTCAAACACCTATCACGCCTGTGATGCTATACGATGCGAAGGTTTCAAGCCAGTTCAGTCGAGAGTTATTCGAAGAGGGTATATTTGCTCAGTCGATCGGTTATCCAACTGTACCGAAAGGAAAAGCTAGAATCAGAGTGATGATCAGTGCGGTGCATACGAAATCTGACCTCGATTTTGCACTTGAAAAGTTTGAAAAGATCGGCAAAAAACTTGGAATGATATAATAGAATGATGGTCGGACGGCCTTTGACCGTCCGATTTTT
>DPIB01000009.1 GCA_003522805.1 Fervidobacterium sp.
CTTTCAAGGAATAACCAACTCCCTTATAGAATAGAAATATGGAACACAAAAGTAGTGATGGTGCAAAAATGTAAGGCTAAATTAAAGATAAATTAATATTTAATATATTTTTACGAGAAAACTCAAGTTCACTCCTGGAGTGTGATGGTATGGTCAAAAAAATTACAGAATTTGTCTACGTAATTGAGCATGAAGAAGCCGCAAACAATGTCATAATAATTGGGAAAAAGGGCGTTATTCTTGTAGATACTTCGTTGTTTCCTGAAAAGGCAAAGAGTATTGCTAAGTTCATACGAGATCTTACTATGAAACCTGTCCAGTTGGTGTTCAACACGCACTATCATCCTGATCACACATTTGGTAATTCCACTTTCGACTGCCCAGTTGTAGCACATAACCTGACCCGCGAAAAGATGGAGATGTTTGACAAAACATATTTTGAAGAGCTGGGCCTTGAGTACTTTGAACTACATCTTCCAGATATCATCTTTGAAGACGAATTCGTTTTTGAGGACAATATAAAGATAGAATTCATTCATGGGCCCGGACATACCCCCGATTCATCGTACGTCTATATTCCTCAGGAAGATGTACTCATCACTGGTGACACAGTGATAAACAGCATGCACCCTGAGATAGTTCAGGATAGCAACTTGAATGTCTGGATAAAGACGCTCGAAAGTCTTCCTAAAGCAAAACATGTCGTGCCTGGTCACGGCGATCCCGGAGATTACAGTTCTGTCAAGAAGATGATAGAGTATCTAGACAAACTGAAAAAACTATTTGCAGGAGAACTAAGTGCTAATCAGCTTGAATTCGATCCGAATTTCAGTGAAAGAAAGCATGCAGAAATACTAGAATGGAGCATTAGGAACTTGCTTTCTTAGTATGTCTAGTATCTAGCATGCTATTCTATCCGTAACCCGTAATACGCTTGCAATTCGCCGGTTTTCACTCATTTTCAAAGATCATCACACATCACATACAAATGGGTGGTATAACGGTTATGCATTTCTACCGATGTTTGCCCATATTCTTTCTACATAATCATTCTGTTTTTTGAACATCTCTTCTGCATTGCTGCCTTCGTACTCATGATCATAACCAGCCATGTGAAGTATCGAGTGTACAAGGACGGTTAATAGTTCCTTTTCTAGAATGTTGCCGAATTCTTTTGCATTTTCTTTGACTACATCTAGGCACAGATACCCCTCTGCATAGGGTAGTTCTGAAAATTCCTCGGAAAGACTGGCAAGTTCCGATTCTATTTCATCGATGTTCTTTATGGTTTCTCCACTGATTTCTTCTCTTTCGATAATCTCATCAATGGCATCAGTATCTCCGTAGACGAATGTCAAAACATCAGTCGGGCCCTTCTTCTCTCGATACTCTTTGTTCATTTCTGCTATGCTCCCGCTATCAATGAATACGAAGTTTATTTTAACCTCCCCTACTTCTTGTCTTGCAATGTCCTCTAAGTATGGCTTAAACCTTGATAGCATATTCTCAACTCTTAAAGGTATATTTTCAAATGTTATCACTACCTTTTTCCTCCTCAAGACTTGCAATCTCGATAGCTTGGTAATTAGTGTATTATGTATTATATTATATCTCTCATATACATAATCAATTACATTAGTTTGTGATTTCCATCTTTTCATCGATGATAGGATATTCTATTCTCTGGTTTGAAAGGTTTTCAAAAACTTCGATGAAACTCTCTATAATCGTTTTCAGTTCATTTACTGTAAGGTTGGTTTCATCAAGCTCGCCTTCTTCAAATAGTTCGGCAACGCTCTTTTCTATGATCTGCCTTACATCATCTACTGTTGGGTGTTTGAGGCTTTTTGAAGATGCTTCTACCACATCAGCTAGCATGAGGATGCCCATTTCTTTCGTCTTTGGCTTAGGACCTTCATATCTGAAATCTTCAACTCGTGTGTTGGGGTTTGATTCCAGTGCCTTGGAGTAGAAATATTTCTGTACTCTTGTGCCATGGTGCTGAGGTATAGCCATTTCTACTTGGATCGGAAGCCTGTATTTTTTCGCTATCTCTATACCATCTTTTATATGTTTTGCAATTGTCGCTTTGCTGTTCTCAGGAGCTAATTTGTCGTGAGGATTGTCCTCAGGTGTCTTCAAATTTTCGATGAAGTATTCTGGGTTTCTGATCTTACCGATGTCGTGATAATATGCACATGCCCTTACTAGTATCGGGTTTACATTGATACTCTCCGCTCCGTGTTCGGCAAGTTCAGCAACTCTCATACTGTGGTAATATGTGCCAGGCGCATGTATCAGCAATAGTTTCAACAGCGGATGGTTGGGGGTGCATATTTCAGCAAGACCGATGTTGGAGTAAATTCTCGTGGATACCTCTATGTATGGCAGTATGCCAAGAACTACTATCGATGAGACTAATGGATTGAAGAAGACGACGAGGTAATCTGTAAGTGAGAAGTAGAAATGTCTTACCGGCTCTTGAAGAAGAATCATGACAAGGCTTACTACTCCAGAGATCAGTCCTGTTTTTGTGACTTGCATTCTGCTCCTTACGTTTTTTAGCAGGTACGTTGAGACGAATACCTGAGGAAATAGGTGAAGAAACATGAAGAAATCATGATAATGAAACGCCGTGGAGAGTGAGAGTATCAGGCCTGCACTCGCACCAAATTCATAGTCGATGAGCAGGGTTATGAGCATTGGAACGAGTATTATCGGGATGAATGTAATTCCGTAGACTTTGTAAATAAACGTGTTGAGAAATCCACCTATTAAGAATATACCATAGAAGAGTAGTCTGTATCTGGTGTCTATATTCATCGTTTTTGAAGTGTGAATGAACTGCTCTACTATACCATACCATATTATGAGTATAAGGATGAACTCGTTTGCAAGTCCCAGCAGGCTTAAATCATACATGTTGTTGGCTACACTTATGATAAGCGCAATTATAATACCGTCGTATGCAAACGACTCATCTAAAAGCTTATCAGCATCTCCGCGTTTAGACTGATTCATCGCCGACTCCTCTTCTCAATCGTTTCTCCCTTTTCTTCTTTTTCAAGTTTTTCAAATTTGTCGTATGCCCTGATTATTTTCTTTACGAGTGGATGCCTGACAACATCAGCATCTGTGAGGTATACAAATGCTATACCATCTATGTTTTTCAAAATCTCCTGGGTAATGACTAAGCCAGAGCGTTCTTGTATATCAATTTGAGTGATGTCACCGGTGACGATTACTTTCGATCCGAATCCCATTCTTGTAAGGAACATTTTCATCTGTTCGTATGTAGTGTTTTGTGCTTCATCCAATATTATGAATGCATTGTTCAACGTTCTGCCTCTCATATATGCCAGTGGTGCAATTTCTATGATGTTTTTCTCCCTAAGAGATATGAACCTTTCTATACCCAGCATGTCTATCAGTGCATCGTAGAGTGGCCTTAAATATGGGTCCACCTTCTCGATTAGATCTCCTGGCAGGAATCCCAATTTCTCTCCCGCTTCCACCGCTGGTCTGGTGAGTACAATGCGTTGGACTTTACCAGATTTTAGATAATCCACAGCAATCGCCGACGCAAGATACGTCTTGCCTGTTCCAGCAGGTCCTATTGAAAAGACGATATCGTTTTTCTCAACTGCGTCGATATATTTCTTCTGTCCTTCGGTTTTTGCCTTGACTCTTCCAACAGACTTCTTGTATACCTCTTGAGGATCTTTTATCTGTTCGTTTTCTTCGACTATGTACTCGAATTCCGCCCAATCAAGTAAATGCCCATCTCTAGTTATGTTTATCATTTCTCGCAAGACTTTTTCAACGACGTCAAGCGATTTCTCATCCTCACCTTTAATGCGAATTTCGTCGTCTATGATACTTAGTTCAACGTTGTACCTTCTTCTTAAATATCTTGCTTTGTTATCGTATTGGCCAAGTATCTCTATTATGGCAACATCAGATGGTACTGGTATCCTTCTAAGGTTCACTAACTCACCTCTTTGATAATTCGTTTTGGTAATTTGTTGTTGAATTAGACAAATTTCCAAGTATAATTATACCAGAAAAATCAATAAGAACTGTTAAGATATAGGTAAAGAAAATTGCTCCAATGTATCAACAGATTGACATCCCTTGAATCCCGACAGATGTACTAAGTTTCTTAGTATTCTTCTGCAACCTATTTGTTGGTGTAAACCAATGATAGAAAGAAAAACGATAGAAAGAAAAGAGTGAGAAAGAGTGAGGAGGTTTTCATATGGCGATAATTAGTGCATCGATTTTGGCAGCTGATCTAACGAATTTGAAAGGTGAAGTGGAGAGGGTAGAGCCATATATAGATGAGATACATCTTGATGTGATGGATGGCCACTTCGTACCGAATCTCACATTTGGTTATCCTATGCTCCAGGCTTTGAGATCTTTTACGCAGATGCCTATAGACGCACATTTGATGGTGACAAATCCAGATAGGCATATCGAGGAATTTGTGAAAGAGGGTGCTACTAGAGTAACGATTCACCAAGAAATATGTTATCATCTTCATAGGAGCGTGGAACGTATAAGGGCTCTTGGTGCTGAGGCTTTCGTTGCTCTGAACCCAGCAACTCCTTTGTCTACACTAGATGAAATATTTCCCTATGTCGATGGCATACTTATAATGACAGTGAACCCTGGTTTTTCTGGCCAGAAATTTATAGCGTCTATGAAAGATAAGATAGCAAAACTTTCGAAGATTAGGCTGGAAAATGGGTACAGTTTTAAGATAGCTGTTGATGGTGGTGTGGGGAACGATAATGCGCCGAGCCTTGCGCAAGCTGGTGTAGATGTATTGGTAATGGGATTCGGTGTCTTTAGGAATCCAAACTTGTCTCAGCTGAGTGATAGGTTAAGAAAGTTGTGTAGATAAGCAAATGTGATGACAAGATGCAAGGAGAGAATCAAATAGAGGGTTGGGGTGATTGCAATTACGTTTGGTAGAACGCTCTGCATTGTATCTCCATATTCTTTTGAGGGATCGGTAATTGATTTTGATGAGCTGTTCAAATGGGCGAACGAGAATGATGTGCATAGTGTGATCCTATCCGATACAACGCTCAGTGGGGTTGGAGAATTTCTGTTTACCGCAGAGCGATGCAAGAAGCCCGAAAAGATAAACGCAGTTGTGGGTTTTAGATACAATGGTAAGACGTATTTAGCATTGAATACAGAGGAATTGAGAGAACTGTTCAAATTATACAGTATGGCAGATTTTGAACGGTTACATGACTTCCCTTCGATCGACGCAAAGGTAATTTATTATCTCCCAGATGTGGAGGGACAAGTTGAGGAATTCAAGACACTCTGCAAATACTTTGGCAAAGAACCTGAGCTTCTTGATACTTCAAAGGTGAACCCTTTCGTTGTCATAGATGATGCGGTTATCGAAAAACGGTTAGCAAGTTTTGAAGGGTACAAGTTGATCTCAAATCAAAATTTGCCAAGCGCAAGCGATGATTTTCTAAGCCAACTGGTTTTAGATGAAAAGGAATATCCAGAAAGGATTAGGAAAGAAGTAAAGGTCATTCAAGAAAAGGGGTTTGCAGATTATTTCTATACGATAAGAAAGATCGTTGAAATAGCGGAGCAAAACCACATAGAAATAGGGCCTGGCAGGGGGAGTGCTGTCGGTAGTCTTGTCGCTTACAGGTTAGGGATAACAAAGATCGACCCTGTCAGGTATGACCTGCTGTTCGAACGCTTTTTGAACGAAGGCAGGCAGGACTACCCGGATATAGACATAGATGTCGAGGATATTCAGAGGCAAGCCCTGATAGAGTTGTTAAGAAGGGAATTTGGGTATGTTTACAATATCAGTGCCTTTGCAACAATGCCGAAGAGATTTTTGAGGGAGTTGCAAAAAGACTTGGCAAATAGGCTTTCAAAAATCCCGATACAGCGCACTACTCATGCGGCGGGTTTGATAATCTCCACAACGCCAATCGATGCACCGTTGGTACCGAATATGCATACGCTGGAATGGGATATGGACGTATTGCAAGGACTCGGATATGTGAAATTCGATATACTAGGTTTGAAGACACTCTCAGTGTACAAGGAACTGAGAAATTCTCTGAATGTTGCCCCACTCTCAAGTGGAAATGGAGAAGACAAAGGTAACAAGGGTGACAGAGATGTGTATCGGTATATCTCAACGGGTTTCACAGATAATGTGTTTCAGTTGGATAGTCCTATTGGAAAATCTGTTGCAAGAGATGTGAGACCTTCTGATCTGCCAGAACTGGCACTGACGATCTCACTCAATAGACCTGGTCCAATCAGGTCAGGAATAACTGATCAAATCAGGACATTGAAGCTTCAGAATGCGAGAAAATATGATATCGACTTGTTTAATGAGACTTACGGGCTACCACTGTATCAGGAACAGATAATGAAGCTTGCGATGGAACTCGCAGGTTTTAGCAGTGTGGAGGCCGATGCAATAAGAAGGGCAATTTCGAAGAAGGATATTTCTTCAATAAAGGAGCTTTATGAAAGACTTGAAGAAAAGCTGATAGCACTGTACGGTAACGATGGTAAAGGGCTTTCAAAGAGTATATTGGCTTTTGGAGAGTATGCATTTAACAAGTCACATGCAGTTGCATACGCACATCTGACCTACTACATGGCTTACTTCAAGGTAAAGTACCCGAAGCTCTTTTACGATACATATCTTAAATATGATACTTCAGTTTTGGGAATGGCCGTTTACAATTTACAATCATTAGGCTACAAGATCCTTCCGCCACAACTGTTTAGAACTCGCAAAGCATCACATCAAACGGTTGAGACCAAAAGAAAGGATGTATATGATGCACATGATGTGCATAAAGTATATTCGCTACCTCTCTACGTGATTCCGGGAATCAGTGTGCAGAAGGCGGAAGAACTTGAAAACACGAAATTCAATAGTTTCGAGCATTTTGTTGAAAACTCAGGATTGTCCTTTTCGATAATCGAGGCACTGATAAAGGCAGGTACATTCGATAGTTTTTTTGAAAGTAGAAGGAAGGCGATACAGAAACTGAGAGATATGAGGAGTGGTATAAGTAGGGAGGCAATCGAAATCGGTGGGAAATTGTTTGGAAAAGTTGTTCAGCAAGATGAGACGAAAGTTGAAGAGACGTGGGAACGAACGAATATGGAATATGATATATTGAAGGTAGCGTTGACACCACCTGGCGAGGTTTTGAATAAGCTTGCTCCGTATTCTCTGGCCTATTCTCTGAACCTTCCGTATGGAGTACATGTCATCGTTAAGGCAGGTTTTGGAAGTGATGGAACAAGCGTTTTCAAGATAAACATACCAGATGGCTACTACACACTCATCTATCCTGAACGATATGAACCAAGCTTGCACTCTGTTGAGTATAGAATATACGGCACGATTCTAAAGCAGGAGATATCAAAGTCTAGCTCAGATGAGAGCTACGAGATCATCAAATTACCTGATGGAAAGACAATTCCGAATGCAAGACCAATCATGAACAACTTCAAAACTGTGTTTACCGAGCAGATAACATAACGTAATGATAATGTGGATACAGATATAGTATCTGTGTATTTGTGATTTAACATTCGGTCTGGCTGTTTGTCTTTCGATTCTGCGTCGAAATTTCAAGAGAAGGTGAAAATCATGAAAGAAGCGATGTTCTATCGGAAAGAAGGACAAGAAGTACAGATGAGGATGGTGAGATGCGAGCTTTGTCCTCACAGTTGTGTGATTGCAAATGGAAAGGTAGGGGTATGCAAGGCACGAAAAAACATCGATGGTGTTTTGTATTCGATGAATTATGGTGAAGTTTCGTCTATTGCACTTGACCCTATTGAAAAGAAACCACTTTTTCATTTTTACCCCGGAAGGTATATCATATCTGTTGGCACATGGGGATGTAATTTTAGATGCGCATTCTGTCAGAATTGGGAGATTTCTCAACAGAGACCTTACTATATAAAAACTATCTCATCCGCTGACCTTGTCAATGTAGCAGTAAGTTATCTGCACCAAGGAAATATAGGGATATCATATACCTACAATGAACCACTGATTTGGTACGAATACGTATATGAAACATCGAAACTTGCGAAGGAGAAAGGGTTAAAGAACGTGCTTGTAACAAATGGATTCATAAATGAAGAACCACTGAGAGAGATTGTGCCGTTCATCGATGCTATGAACATAGACCTTAAAGGGCTTAATGATGATTTTTATCGCAGGGTTTGTGGCGGGAGATACGAACCTGTGTTGAACACGATAGAGCACTGTGTTGAAAGTGGTGTCCATGTGGAGGTTACAACGCTTGTCATCCCGGGTGAAAATGATTCAGATGAAGAACTTGAAGATGAATTTAAGATGCTCTCGGATATATCAGATGAAATTCCCCTTCACCTTTCAAGGTACCATCCCGCTTACAGATATACTAAGCGCTCAACCGATGTAGAGGAGCTAAAGCATCTGTATGAGCTTTCAAGAAAGTACTTGAAATATGTTTATTTAGGTAATGTATGGGATTCAAAATACGAAAGCACATACTGTCCAAATTGTCATAGTACTGCTATAATAAGAGAGGGATTCAAAACGAAAATCGTCAATTTGGATGAGGAAGGACGGTGTAAGGTGTGCAACAACCAGATCCTAAGGAGATTATGATTCTGAACAGGATAGTGGTCACCTCCGTAGTTGTAATGTTCATAGTAATTATTGCAATTTACCTCTTACTTTTTAGTGGGAAGACTGGCCAGTATTCTGATTTTGAAGATTATATATTTGGGACATATGTTCGTGTGCGTATCTCTTCTACGGTAAATCCTTCTACTGTATCAAAAGCGATTTTCAATGAGATGAAAAGATTGGAAGGAAAATATGATCCGCATTCCGAAAACAGTGTGCTCTACCAATTGAATCATGCGAACGGCTGGGCTGTTGTCGATGATGAAACGCTGGCTTTGATAGATTTGGCACTCAAATATGCGCGACAAACAGAGGGGGCATTTGACCCTACTTTAGGGAGACTTGTAGATACTTGGGGATTCAGCAAGTTCACTCAGCATGAAGCGGAAGGTAGTGGGTTTGTTGTACCTACGATGAGCGAGATACAAGAAGAACTTGTGAATTCCGGATATAATAAGGTAGCAGTTGATTATGTTGGAAAAAAGGTAAATACGAACGGCGTATGGATTGATCTTGGGGGTATGCTGAAAGGTTATGCATTGAAACGGGCATATCAAATTGCAAAAGAATACGACACAAAGTGTCATGGATTCGTTGAAACCGGTGGACAGATAATGATACTGGGCCCCAAGTACAATAAGGCGAACTGGGTGATAGGGATACGAGATCCAAGAGGCCAACCTGGAGAAAATGTGGGGATGGTATATCTGAAAGAAGGGTCTATAGCAACGAGTGGTGATTACGAAAGGTTTTTCATCGTGGATGGTGTCAGGTACCACCACATAATCGATCCAAAGAGCGGTTTGCCAGCTAATGGCGCAATCAGTGCTACAATTATCAGTAGCGACCCAGTTGTCGCAGATGCCTTTTCTACAGCAGCCTTTGTGCTGGGTGAAAAGAGTTGGCTTTTTACTCGTACCGTTTTCCCAAAGTATGGCGCAGAGGTTTTTTTGGTAACACCTAAAGGAAAGATATTGCAAACAGATAATTTCAGATTTTACGAGCAGCCTGATAAATAGAAGATAGAAGGAGGAAGTGTCTATGAAGAAAATGAAGAGTTTCGGTGGTAGGAATTTAGGTGGAAGTAGTGGAATGCCGGGTGGACTTCCGAAAAATTTTGCCGAACTGCAAAGGTTGCAGGTTAAGATGGAAGAAGAATTGAAAAGCCTCGAAGAGGCATTTGCCACAGAAGAAGTAGCAGTAGAAGTAGGCGGAGGAGCGATGAAGATAGTTGCTACTTGTGATAGGCAAGTGAAGGACGTTGTTTATGAAAGCGATGTCTTGGAAGATCAAGAGATGTTCAAAGACCTTTTAAAGGCAGCTATCAGTGAATTATGGCAGAAAGTCGACGAAATTAGGGAAGAGAGGACAAACGAGATAATTGCCAAGTACAATCCTTTGGCTTGAGTAGTAGATTTCGAAGTTATATGTAAGGAACATA
The DNA here is from genome assembly GCA_003522805.1 of Fervidobacterium sp. Lineage (GTDB taxonomy): Bacteria > Thermotogota > Thermotogae > Thermotogales > Fervidobacteriaceae > Fervidobacterium. The sequence continues at coordinate 10,152 of DPIB01000009.1, forward strand.
TGGATATGTATAAACCAACAGACCGGAGTGAGCCTCCGGTCTGTTTTTCACACAACTCTTCAAAGGCCCATCTTAAAGCTTGTTTTAAAGCCCATTTCAAGGCTCGTCGTTGATTTCGTTTGTGGTATAATAATCTAAAGCAGATTCTCTAATCAGATAACCCAAAATAAAAATCCTAAGGAGGAATACTATGAGACAGAAAAAGCAACCATCTTATATGTACCTAATTTTGGTGAACTGCGTCATTCTCTTACTGTTTTATGTTGTAAAAAGCTTTTTCATCAATAGTGAGATCGCTTATTTGTTATTCGGTGCGCAATTCGGCCCACTTGTGTCAGGAGGACAATGGTACAGGATAGTTACCGCGATGTTCATGCATGGTGGATTTTTACACTTGGCTTTCAATATGTACGCTCTTTATATATTGGGTTCAAACGCAGAAGCATTGTACGGAACTTATAGATTCTTGTCATTCTATCTTCTGTCAGGGATAGTTGGCAACATAGCAACTCAGATTTTTTACTACGATGCGCTATCCGTTGGTGCGAGTGGCGCAATATTTGGTCTTGTGGGTGCACTCTTCGGTACTGGATTTAGGAAAGATACACCGTTTTATCTCAAACCAATGACTGGAACTGCATTGTTGCCCATGATCATACTCAATATTGTGCTAGGATTTATGCCTGGCTCAGGTATAAACAACGCTGCACATATCGGTGGTTTGGTTACAGGTATAATCCTTGGACGTTCTGTTCCAGTCTATCCTTCTTATAGATTGGAGAGAATATGGAAAGTGATTATGTATATACTCATTGGAGTCGTTATTTTGAGCTATGTGCTATTGGTGAAGGATATTATCATATGATTTGTGTATGATAGTACTACAGGCATTGCTTTGGCATTTTGGAAATAACGTAGAGGAGGTGCCTGATATGGCACGGATAACGAAACTTGTATCAGTATTGATGCTGTTGGTAGTATCTTTATGTTTGGTTAGTACAGTTGTGAGTGCTGATGTTTTGGTTCTGTTCGATTCTTACGGGCTACTCTACAAGAGTGTGGTAGATGGAGATGTGGTTCCTAGCAATTGGAGTGCCTTGCAGATTTCAGCACAAAAATGGTATTTGGAAACGCAGGTTACAGATTCAAAATACCAGTTACCTACACAGCTTCCAGAAGGGGTCTATCAACTAAAAGGTAATACCCTCATTTCTGAAAACGGTGAAATCTATGCCAATACATCTTTCGGATTGGCAAAAGTCATACAAACTGGAGAGACACAAAAGGTGCTAAGGGTATCAGAAAAAGCAGATGCACTCTTCCAAGTGCCTGGAGGCTATAGAATATACTATACGTTGAAGGGAAATCAGTTTGAGCAGTTCTTCGAACTGAACTCACCAGTCGATAAGGCATATGTGATATTGTCCACTGCACCCGGAGGGGAGGGACGGGCAGTTAATTATGCAAAGGCTGTAATGGCTGACTTTTCTGCTCAAGAGGTTACGACTGGCGGGAGGAAGATATTCGTGCTAGGGGATTTGGAAGGTTTGAGAAGTGGTATCAATGTGAGGAACAAGAGTATTCCCATTGTTCGCAAAGACTGGAATCAGATATCTCTGGATTATTCGTATACTTACTCTTGGCAACCGGCGGACTATGTTGTTGATATCCAGTGTAACGACGAGCTCCCAGCAGGAAATGTGTTTGTGTTTTCGGATATTTCAGGCTATACTGTACCGATAGGTACTGCTTATATGCCGGATATAAATAAAGAAGGCGAGCTTTTCGTGTCGAAGAGTTGGGAGGTGTACCATAACTGGAATCTTACCAAATCGACAAAGCTTAGTGGGAAGGTCTATATCACAGGTGAACTGAATTTGAGAGGGTACGGACCAACAAAGATAGTCATTAGAGCCAATAACATAAGCGGTCTCTCAATTTCAAGTGGCACGATCAAGAAGCAAACTGCTGATTATGCAGAGATCGAGTTCAATCTTTCAGGGACTGCCCAGATTAAGATATCTTTCAATTATGTAGGCTGATGTGCAGGCTGAACTAAGCGAAGTACCGAGCATAGTACATGTAGTGTTTTAGTGTAGATGTGATTAGTAATAAGTGGTTTTCTGCGTTAGGATAGACGGAGGTAAAATAAACGTGAAAAACGATGTATTGAAGTTTCTTTCAGAGAACTTGAATAGTGTTAGTAAGCCTGGAAGGTATATCGGTGGAGAGTATAACAGTGTTGTGAAAGATGGAAAAAACCTGCTTCGATTGGCTTTGGCGTTCCCGGATGTATATGAAGTTGGAATGTCGCACTACGGTTTGGACATACTCTATTGGTTAGCCAATGATCTTGACTTTACTTATGCTGAACGTGTATTTCTGCCTTGGCCTGATATGGTGCAATTGATGGAAGATAGAAACATTCCACTCTTCACGTTGGAAACGAAGACACCTATTTATGAGATGGACGCAGTGGGTATTTCGATAGAATACGAACTCTCTTACACGAACGTGTTGAAGTTACTAGAACTTTCGAAGATACCTATTAGATGTTATGACCGAGGTGATGATGTTCCAATTGTTATCGCAGGTGGACCGGTTACTTACAATTGTGAAGCCATCGCAGAAGCATTCGATGCGATTTACCTAGGCGACGGGGAAGTTAATTTTACTAATATGCTTAAGGTGATTCATGAAACGAAAGGTATGAAACGCGAAGAAAGGTTGAATGAACTACTGAAAATAAATGGGGTATATATTCCGATGTTTTATGAACAATTCGGGAGGCAGATCTTACCGAAGTACGATCATGCCCCAACGTTGATCAAGCGAAATATACTCACAGATTTGAACAGTGCAAGGATACCTCCTAAGAAAGTCATCGCACATGTGGAAAGTGTGCATGATAGAGCCGTCGTTGAGATCAGCCGTGGATGTACTCGGGGTTGTAGATTCTGCCAGGCAGGGTATGTTTACAGACCAGTGCGTGAGAGAAGTTCGGATGAGATCGTAGCATCTGTGAAGGAATTGATCACAAGTACGGGCTACAGCGAGCTTTCACTCCTTTCACTTTCTTCCCTAGACCATTCACAGATTGGCGAGATTATAGATAAGCTTTTACCGTATGCGAAGGAGAACATGATCTCGATTTCTATACCATCGACACGTGTTGATGCATTCAACATAAAGGTTGCAAATAGTATTGCAGAAGTCAGGAAAACAGGACTAACGTTTGCACCAGAGGCGGGTAGTCAAAAACTTAGGGATGCTATCAACAAAAGAATAACTTATGAAGACATAATCGATACTGCCAAGGAATCCAGAGATGCAGGTTGGCAAAGGATAAAGTTGTACTTTATGGTCGGATTTCCCGATGAGACGCAGGATGATATACAGCAAATAGGCGAGCTTATAAAGGCGATTAAAAAGTTGGGTTTCTCGAATGTGACTGCATCGGTAAATATGCTCATTCCTAAGCCGCACACTGCCTTCCAATTTGCGAGGTTGCAGTCACCTGAGTATATGAGTTCTGTAAGAAAGATATTGGGCCCTTATAGGAATTTTGCAAAAATTGATATTAACGATGGTAAGAAGAGTTTCGTTGAAGGAATTCTTTCGCGCGGTGATAGAAGGCTCTTTCCTGTAATTGAAAAAGCATATAAAATGGGATATTATGATGAGTGGGGAGAGTATTTTGTTTATGAAAAATGGGAGAATCTGTTTAATGAGATCGATATATCACAGTATATTGGACCATACGTGCCAGATGACAATTTTCCATGGGATCATCTGGATAGCGGTGTAGACAAGGCATTCTTGTGGGATGAGTACCAGAATTTCAAAGATGAAATTACTACGAAAGATTGCCGTGATGGATGCACTCTCTGTGGTATATGCGTCGCATATGGTGTGAGAAACGTTATAATGGGGGAATATCGGTCAACTACCCACGGCCTATAG
>DPIB01000222.1 GCA_003522805.1 Fervidobacterium sp.
TAGAGTTCCACCCACGAAACTCAAAGGGTTTCGTACAACCTCACCAAATCTTTGGCTATCTTGATTTTGTCATGATACATCTCAACATACTCTCTTGATTTGTGTCCCAATTCAATTCTTAGATTTCCATCCTGAAGCAGTGTCTTCAGTACCTCAGCGATATTATCAGGATTTGCGACGATAATCGGTAGATTCTCAGGATATTTATCGATCAAATCCTCTCTGATGTAAGATATTACAGGTTTCCCAAGTGCCATTGATTCAACGGCCAATATTCCATATGAACCAATGAGCATTTGGTCTATCACGATATCCGCTTGACAAAACTTTTCAATTAATTTATCATGGTTGAAACCGGTTATGCGGATATATTCAAAATCATACTTCGGAACAAGAGATTTGATGGCCTTTTCTATGTAAATGGTTCCCTTTACATCCATCCTACTTGGTGCATGAACGATAATTGGTCTTTTCTTGTTTGGATAATGTGCCCTCAGTTCTTCTAAATCTACTGCTTGCCGAACTATCTCAGTGCGCTTGAAAAATGGTGAGACATACTCGTATAACTCATAATCCGCGACAACGGCAACATCTATGTATTGTGATATCAATTTCAGCTTACGTATCTTCTCTTCATCATTTCCCAAATGCATTTCATCCGTGTAGAATGGATTCTTCAATTTCGCCAAATCCTTTATTCTAACGTCGCTTCCCCAAAAATTCATCACCATCTTCTTCCCCATCTCTTTAAGGGCTAGCAAGTCGTAATTCTGAGCTATGAGAGATTCACCAAAGTGAAAATGAAACACGTCGAATATTCCGACAACTTCTACAAAGTTCTTGATCATCTTCCCAACAAAATAATACTCATCTTTAATCGATTGCAAATTAAGGCATATGTCATCACGATATCCAAAGGGATGCTGGGAAAAAGTGAGAGCTTTTGATTCAACACCTATCTTTCTCAATCCATCGGCATACTCCCACAGTTGACCAGCTATTTGAATCGGTGCATGCAAAACTTTCACTTCACTTCACCTCATTCTTATCATTTTTGCAGGAACTCCTGCCCAGATTTCGTACGCAGGTACATCTTTAGTTACCACAGAGCCTGCTCCGACCACAGCCCCCTCGCCAATCGTTACGCCAGGAAGTATTATACATCCGGTGCCTATATCTGCTCCATCTTCAATTTTCACAATTTGAAATTCCAGCGGGGAGAAATAGACGGGTATGTTTCTGTTCGATAACTCATGCTGAGATGTCAGTATTGTAACTCTCGGGCCAATCCCCACTGCTCGCCCAATTTCCAATCCACCAGCACTGTGCAGGAAACATTGCTGACCTATCCAAGTATGATCACCGATGATCATCTTATTCTTGTAGTACCCTTTCAAAATAGTATAGTGACCTACGTACACATTATCACCTATTTCTATATTCTCTGGATGGAACACGAGTACTCCATATTCAAATGTAACATTCTCTCCCAATCTTTTGAAATCTTTCAAATCAAACAACCCAGTACCATGTGATTTATTCATTTTAATTCGATCTATTTTCAAATTCAAGCACCTCCCTTAAACACCGTACTACAGTATCAATTTCCTCTATAGTCATTCCGTTGTAAAATGGGAGTGCCAAACTCTTGTGATGCAACTGTGCTGCGACTGGATAATCGGACGGATTGTAACCATACTTTTTCGAATAGAAGCTTAATAGATGTAAAGCATACGTACCTACAGTAGCTTCTACACCACGTTCTGCAAGTTCACGAATAACCTCCAAGTTCTCCCCCTTAGAGAGCTTCACAACAAAAGCTTGATGCATATTCAAACATTCATTGTTACTAATCTGCATCTCCAAATTATATATGTTACCAAGTTTTTGTTCAAAAATGCGTGCCAAAGATATGCGCTCGGTAATCGTTGACGACAAATTCTTCATCTGGACGATACCCAAAGCTGCCTCAAACTCATTCATCCTGTAATTGAGCCCTGGTGCGACAAAATCCTTCGTATTGTCCCGCTGTATCATACCGTGGTTTCTCAACATTCGTACTCTTTCGGCTACTTCGTGACTACTCGTTACGACCATTCCACCTTCTCCGGTTGTTACAATTTTTCTTGGATGGAAACTGAAACATCCAACATCACCCATCGTCCCACATAGTCTACCTCTGTACAGTGAACCCAAAGCACCTGCTGCATCTTCAATTACTTTTAGTCTATACCTTTGCGCAATGTTTAGAACACTATCCATATCGACAGGATTCCCAAACAAGTGCACAACGAGTATTGCCGCCGTTTTCTTAGTTACATACTTTTCGATCTCATCTATCTGTATGTTATACGTTCTCGGATCTACATCCACAAAAACAGGCCTTGCTCCAACCAATTCAACAGCATTACCAGTCGCCGGAAACGTAAATGCAGGTACAACAACCTCATCTCCAGGTCCTATACCCAATGCAAGCAATGCCAAGTGAAGCGCAGCAGTACCAGAGCTAAC
>DPIB01000094.1 GCA_003522805.1 Fervidobacterium sp.
TAGGTGGCGGGATGGTTTAATCGTTATCACTCCATACTTTAGGTGCCTCTTCACCGGTAATAACCCTCAAAGCACCATACGCTAGTGCTTCCATCTCCATTTCACCAGGCACAACAAAAATCGGACTGAATTTGTACACATATGATCTAATCATATCTATAAAGGTTTCACTATATGCCATACCACCTGTAAACACAATAGCATCTATCTTCCCTTTCATTGCAGTGCATAATCCACCAATTTCTTGGGCAATTTGATAAGCCATTGCTTCAACAACTTCCATTGCTTTTGGATCTGACTCCCCCATTTTTAGTGCCTTTCTCAAATCATTAGTACCGAGGTAGGCGATAAGGCCACCTCTTCCAACAAACATCTTTTTCATTTCTTGTTTGGTGTATTTTCCAGAGTATGCCATTTCTACAACATCTCTAACAGGCAGGTCTCCTGTTCTTTCAGGAGTAAATGGACCTTCATCGTTTGTATTGTTTACATCTACCATCTTACCATTCTCGAAGCGGCCTACTGAGATACCACTTCCAAGATGTACAACTATCATATTGAGTTCGTCAAACTTTCTTCCAAGTTCTTCAGCAATCCTGATGCCCACAATTCTCATGTTAGAAATGTGAGATAGGCTCTTTCTTTCCAAATCCTTAATTCCAGTGATTCTTGCTTCTGGCATAAGTTCATCGACACTAACTGGATCTGTTATGTAAACTGGAATAGCCTTCTTAGCCTTTCTTGTAAGTTCGTAACCAATTACGGCTCCTAAGTTTGACGCATGATCTACCTTTGTCTTGTTTATAAGATAATTAACCATTCTTTCATCTACCATATATGTTCCACTTTCAACAGGTGTCAAAATTCCACCGCGGGCTGCTATTGCATCAAAATCCTCGAGCTTCAGATTGTGCTTTTCTAAAAACTGCTCCACTGCTCGTTCTCTCATTTCCTTTTGTTCCATAACTACCTTATATTGTCCTAGCTCTTCAACGGAATGTTCCAAAATCTCTTGGAGTACCCTTTTTCTATCCTCGAAGACTGCTACCTTTGTACTTGCTGCACCTGGATTTATAACTAACAATTTCAATTTCAAATCAGCCCCTTTTTCTTGCCGTACTCTACCACTACTTTCTTCAATCTCTCCACTCCTTCGATGATTTGTTCTTCTGATGGTAGGCAGAATGAAAGCCTCATAGAAGAAGATTTGCTATCATCTATCGTAAACGCCTCTCCAGGTATGTAATAAATCTTCTTTTCCTTGGCCATATCAAACATTTCCATCGTATCGAATTCTTCCGGTAAAGTTAGCCAGATGAACAAACCACCCGTAGGATTGACCCAGTGAGTTCCTTCTATATCTGAGAAGTTCTCTTCCAATGCTTTAATCATCGTATCCTTCTTCTTTCTGTACAACTCAATTGCCGGTTTTAGATGCGCAAAAATATCGTACCTTTCGAGATATCTTGCAACTATTCTTTGATTGAGCCCTGGACTGCAAAGGTCTGCACCCTGCTTTGCCATATTCACTTTTCTAACAATATCAGCTCTACCTATAATTACACCTATTCGCATTCCTGGTGTGAGTATCTTACTGAAAGTGTTCAATAAAACAACTCTTTCTGGACCACCTAAACTGTACAGTGATGGCAGACTCTCTCCTTCAAATCTAAGTGCACCATAAGGATCATCTTCCAGGATTATGATATCGTATTTATTACAGACTTCTATCAATCTTTTCCTCTTTTCAAGACTCATGGTAACACCGGCTGGATTATGGAAATTGGGGACTGTGTAAAGAAATCGGAAATTCTTCCTCTTGCCTTCTTTATCAAGTTCTTCCAACTTTTTCTCAAAATAATCAATATTTATACCATCATCTTCAAGAGGAATTGTTTCAAACTGAGTGAGTGTCATCCTGAAAGCACTTGCAGCACCAAGATATACAGGATACTCTACGAAGCAGATGCTGTCCTTGTCAAGGAAAATCCTTGCGATAAGGTCTAACGCTTGTTGTGAACCAGTTGTAAAGATAATATTATCACGGCTAACATCAGTTATTCCGTATGTCCTTTCGAGGAGCTTTATCATCTGTTGTGCGAGTTCGTCATCGCCTTCTGTTGTGTTATACTGCAGTGTGTATTTATACTCTTTTTCTGTAACTTCTTGAGCAATCTGAGCAAGTTCGTGCCGTGGGAAGGTGTCTGGATCCGGAACACCGCCACCGAACGATATAGAACCTGGTAATGAAGCAAATTTCAGTAACTCCCTAATCAGAGACGATTTCAAGTTCTTACCCAATTCAGACAATTTGCTCTCCAGTTCCATGCATATCACTCCTTTACAAATATTATGGTGAATCTATTACTATATTAGCAAACATGTGCCAAATATCAAAAGACATATCCTTATGTTATAAGGCATTTAAAGTAGCATACTCGAGAATTTGGAAAGAATTCGATTGTGCAAACATTTGCATGCAAAAAAATTCACTATTAACGATATTGTCATTTCACTAGTAAAAGATGTAAAATTGTATTGCATTACGGAAAATATGAATATGGTAATTAATAATTCACTCGTTCAATTTAAACTTGCTATATTGATAGCAACCATCACTTATAAGGAGGGATTTGTATGGTAAGAAGATATTTACTTTTATCTCCTGGTCCTACTCCTGTGCCTCAGGAAGTCTTGCTCGAAGGCGCAAAAGAAACGATCCACCACAGAACACCTGAATTTGTAAACCTGCTGAAGGAGACATTGGAGCTCACAAAATACGTCTTTCAGACTCAGCATCCCGTTTACGTGCTCTCTTCGTCGGGAACAGGTGGGATGGAAACAGCGATGGTAAATCTTGTAAATCCGGGGGAAAAAGCGATAATCGTCAATGCCGGAAAATTCGGTGAAAGATGGGTCGACATTGCAAAAGCTTACGGAATAGTTCCCGTCGAAATCAAGTTGCCGTGGGGAACAGCAGTTACACCGGAGATGATAGAAAAAGCATTGAAAGAGAACCCAGATGTAAAGGTAGTATTTACAACGTACAGTGAAACCTCGACGGGCACTGTTATTGATTTGGAAGGGATTGCAAAGCTCACAAAGGGAACAGATGTCATACTCGTTACGGATGCAGTCAGTGGACTTCTTGCAGAACCATTGAAAATGGATGAGTGGGGAATAGATGTAGCAGTTTCCGGCGCCCAGAAAGGATGGATGTTGCCTCCAGGACTTGCTTTTATCGCAGTTAATGATAAAGCATACGCAAAAATCGAGAAGTGTACAAACAGCCGATACTACTTCGATCTCAGAAAGTACAAAAAGAGTGCACCAGACAACCCATGGACAACTGCAGTCAATCTCATATACATGCTCAACAAGGCTGTCAAGATGCTCAAAGAAGAAGGTATAGAAAATGTGTGGGCAAGGCATAAACTATATGGAGAAGCCACAAGAGCTGCTATAAAAGAGATTGGTCTTGAATTGTTCTCTGAAAGGCCCGGGAATGTTCTTACTGCAGTTAAGTCACCAATTCCTTCAAGTAATTTGACAAAAGTTATGAGAGACAAATACGGTGTTACAATAGCAGCAGGGCAAGAGCCGATGAAGGACGAAATATTCAGAATATCTCATCTTGGGTACCTCACTCCATTCGATATCATCACTGGTATCACCGCACTTGAATTCTCACTCAATGAGCTTGGTTATAAAGTCGAGATAGGAAAAGGAGTCAAAGCAGCGGAAGAGGTACTTTTCAAAGGGTTGGTGGGATAATATGAGAATACATATCAATGATCCTTTGGATAAGAAAGCAACTGAGAAATTGTCAAGTTTGGAAGGCGTTGAACTTACTTCTCAGCATTACGAAAAAGACGATCTAATCAAAATCATGCCTGAGATTGAAATACTTGTAGTAAGAAGTGCAACAAAAGTAACGGCTGATATCATTGAAGCTGGCAAAAATTTGAAGATCATAGGCAGAGCGGGAACTGGTCTTGACAACATCGACGTTAAGGCTGCCGAGGAAAAGGGCATAAAGGTTATAAATACACCCGGAGCTAACAGCATATCGGTTGCGGAATTGACGATTGGTTTCATGCTCGCTTGTTCAAGGCACATTGCTCGTGGAACGATGGACCTTAAAAATGGTAAATGGACCAAGAAGGAACTCGAAGGCCATGAACTATTTGGGAGAACTGTTGGTATAATTGGATTTGGGAATATTGGAAGAGAAGTTGCGAAAAGGCTTGCAGCATTCAGTATGAGAATACTAGCATATGATCCTTTCATAAAGGAGACTGATTTACCTGTTGAAATGGTTGATCTTGAAACCATATACAGAGAAAGTGATTACATAACAGTGCACGTCCCATTGGCTCCAGAAACAAAGAAAATGATAAACAAAGAGACAATAGAGAAGATGAAAGATGGAGTGATATTAGTCAATGCTGCCCGCGGAGGCATAATTGATGAAGAAGCACTCTACGAGGGTTTGAAGAGTGGAAAAATATATGCTGCTGGTCTTGATGTATTTGAATCAGAGCCACCAACGGATGAACTTAGGCAACAATTACTCGCACTACCAAACATAGTCGCAACACCACACGTAGGTGCATCAACATTCGAAGCGCAAGAAAGGGTCGGAATGTTGTTAGTTGAAAGATTAATAAAAGAAATCACTGCATAAGGATCGTTTTTTCACATTCGGCAAATAGCATAAACAAGTAGCATAAAAGAGAGGGGGTCCCCCCTCTCTTTTATTCTTTATGCAACAATAGCAAACCTACCATCATGACTATCATGTTATTTCACCGCCAGTCGCTCTCAACGGGTGTCTATCAGCTTCTTATCACAAACAACAGTCGTGGCACACTAGTATTGCAACTGCTTAAAGTTTCGATAACATTAATATTTATCACTCTTTATACATTATAGATACACTGTTTAAGAAAGTATCATAAACATTATTGGCACTCTTGACAGCTAAGTGATAATCCTGTATAATAACATTGGAAGTTGAAAAGGTGAAAAGCAAATAAGTGTGATAAATGGAATCAATGAAAACACAGTAAACGCAGAAGTGGAAATCTTATCAATCACAGGATATAGAAAATTGAAAAGCTAAAGAGGAGGTGGCACTATGTTGGAAAGAAGGAGAGACTTGTTTGAACCGTTCATGGAACTTCAGAAGGAGG
>DPIB01000204.1 GCA_003522805.1 Fervidobacterium sp.
CACAGATGGTCGTTAAAAACGAAGCACAGAGATGCGGTGGATTCTACGTAAATAACAGGTGGCTTGGTGGATTACTTACCAATTTCACAACCATACAAAGTAGAATCGAAAGGCTCATTGAGCTAGAAGAAATGGAAGCGAATGGAGAGCTTGACCAACTTCCAAAGAAAGAACAGAGCAAGACAAGAAAGACATTGGAAAAACTAAGAAAAAATCTTGGCGGCGTCAAGAATATGAAATCTATACCAGATGTTATATTTTTAGTAGATCCACGAAAAGAAAGAATCGCAGTCGAGGAAGCAAATTACCTTGGCATCCCACTAGTAGCGATGGTTGATACTAATTGCGACCCTGATCCAATCGATTATGTAATTCCTTCAAATGATGACGCAATAAGAGCCATTGCTTTAATTACAGCGAAAATTGCTGACGCATATCTTGAGGGAAGAGAAGGAATACCTTACTCAGATGAAGTTGCTGTAGAAGAGATAGTAGAGGAAATAGAAATAAATATTCCTGAGAATTTGGACGAAGAGGAGATATAAAGGCATATATAGAGAATATTTCTGATTATCATTTTCACTATTTCGAAAGGAATTTAAAAAGGACTCCAGCACAATCCTTTACTTGCTGGAGTCTTTTGATTTTGATTCTTACTACTCTCATCCATCTGAGATATCTCCACCCCTACTAACACTAGTTCTCATACTCGTATCACGTTGTTTGAGATAGGAATTTGAAACTAGAGATATTAGAATAAGCAACATTCCAACTATTTGAATAAAGTTGATTCTCTCATGTCTAAATAGGCTGCCTGCGAGTACCGAGATCACAGTTGTCAGGTTAGAAAAAAGTGACGATACAGTGGGAGAGACTTTACTTAGCATAAAGTTAACTAAGAAAAATGCAACGGTCGATGAAAGAACACCTAGATACAAGACACTGATGATAACATTTGTATCAAATGATATTGTAAATTGCCCTGATATCAGGCTAACTACAGTAAAGAATAAAAATCCGCTGAACATCATGAAAAACGTAATTTCCACCGGTGTGAATTCGGTAGAGTATTTTCTGGAAAACATATTATAGAATGCAGATGAAAAAGCTGCACCGAGAATTAGAATTTCACCAAGAAAAGTGCCGGAGAATTTTTCCCCATGGCCCACTATTAGGAAAACTCCGAAAAAACTTAGAACTGAAAAAACTATTTGATACCATCTAATGCGTTCTTTAAGAAAAATTGGGCTTAGGATCACTACGAAGATTGGAATCATTGCAATTAACATTCCTGCTTCGGAAGAGGTAGTATATTTTAGACCGTTGGTTTCAAATATGAAATATAATATGGGTTCAAAAAGGGCTACTTTCCATAATCTCCAGTAGGGTTTCTTTGAAAGTTTTATAACCCCCAAGAGGGCTAGAAGCAACATGACCAGTGTTGCCATTCCAAATCTGTATGAAAGAAAAGTGTACACAGGAACGTAATCCAATGCATTTTTGGTGAATAAAAAAGAAAGACCAAAAATCGTAGACATTGCAATACCAGATAATATGACCTTCAAATTCAAGACTGCACACCTCCAAAGAACTAAGATCAATAACTTATTTGGTTAGCTTATCGTACAATTCAACAACAATAATTCTACATCATTTTGTAAAATATACAACTGTATTTTTGCACTTTCTAGACTGCTCAGTAGTTGACAAACGAAGGGAGAATGATATAATTTTAGCAGAGAGACATGGTGTTTGCTAATGAAAGTGACAAAAAGTAACTCAAGCAAACGCTTAAATAAGTGAGGTGATAGATGTGGACATCACCGAGCGACAAAAAAAAGTGCTATACTGCATAGTACAGGAATATATAAATACAAAAGTTCCGGTAAGCTCAAAAAAGGTTTTAGAAAATGCTACGCTAGACCGTTCCAGTGCAACGGTAAGAAATGACATGAACAGACTGATGAAATTTGGCTATATATATCAACCACATACATCTGCAGGTAGGATACCTACAGATAAGGGTTTGCGTTTCTACGTAAACGAGCTGATGAAGATAAGGGAAGAAATAAAAGCCAGGAGCAACTATGTAGATACTGCTTCGGCTTTCCCAATAGGTGATATGGAGAAAGTACTCATTGGTGCAGCTAAGCTGTTGAGTTCTTCCACAAAGGGAATGGTCATTATAGAAAAGCCAAGCCCATTAAATTTAAGAATCAACAGAATAGTTGTTACATCAGTAAGTAAGAACTTCTCAATTGTCAATATCATAACTACACTGGGCTTGAGCTCCTCGATACCTGTACAACATGGTGAAATTCCGGACATTGGGAGTATAGAAGAGATTCTTAACAAGATCATGAAAGGCTTAACACTCAATGAGTTTAAGACGAAGTTAAGAGAAATTATTTTAAGAACGAATAGTTTCAAGGATTTCAATTTCATACAACTAGAAAAAGGCTTCTTAGAAATCACAGAAAAGTTGTCGATAGAGAGTTACGAAGATTATCTAACAGAGGGTGTTTCAAATCTATTGATGAACGACAGAATAAGTCTCAGAAAACTACAGAGCATTCTAAACTATGTATCAGGAGAGGCATTTTACAAAGATCTATTCGAACTCAACAACAATATATACATAGGGAAGGAACATGGGCTGAGATTCTTGGACGATTTTTCGATTTTGATTGGTGAGTTCTACTCTGAATCAATAACGATAGGCAGAGTTGCAATTATATTCGATAAGTACGGCAAATATGATTACATAATCGATAGTTTCGACTTTATGACGAACAGACTTACAGAATACTTTACCGTTGTGTCGAGGAGTGTTTAGGATTTTTCAAAAGCGAAAGAGAAACAACGAAAATAGCGAAAACTCTTATATTATTGGAGGTGTGAAGTAATGGAGAAAGAAGAAAAGAAGTTCGAAAATATTGAGAATATTGACGAAAACATTGTAAATAGAGAGGAAATGATAGGAGAAGACTCTCCCATCAGTGAGGATATACCTGACACAGAATGCACAAATTCCCAATTAATCCAGGAGAATAAGCAACTGAAAGAGAAGATTACAGAGCTAGAGGATCAGTTAAGAGAAATGCAGAATGCGGCAAGGGTTATAAAAGCAACTTTTGAAAATTATAAGATGGATGTGGATAAGCAGTTAAGAGACATATCACGTTCGACTATACTGAGGATAATAAAAACATTATTACCCATTATAGATGACTTCAAGAGAGCTTTTAAACACTACGAAGCGTCAAATAATCTCGAGGAGTTTTACAATGGAACACAGAAGATATTTGAGAAATTCATAAGAATACTTGAAAACGAAGGACTTCAGGTAATAGACACATCAGGAAAGTTTGATCCATTCAATCATGAGGCATTTGATAAAGAAGAACGTGAAGATGTTGATGAGTATTCTATTCTGGAAGTAATAGAGGATGGTTATACTTTTAAGGGTCAGGTTGTTAAACCTGCAAAGGTAAAGGTGGCAATTAAACCACGTAAATCAAGATGCAACCAAGAGGATGAGGATAAAAGCTCTGATATGTCGGAATAAAGTCAGTAATATCAAGAACAGCGTTGAATAGAGTTATCTATGTTCCTGTAAAGAGTAGAGGTGAGCAATATGCAAAAAAAAGATTACTATGAAATACTTGGAGTTTCAAAAGATGCGACAAGTGATGAAATAAAGAATGCATACAAGAAATTGGTTAAAGAATGGCATCCTGATAGACATACGGGTGAGAACAAGAAGATCGCTGAACAGAGATTCAAGGAAATTCAAGAAGCTTATGAAGTTCTTTCAGATCCTCAAAAGAAAGCGATGTATGATAAATTTGGATATGTTGGTGAAGGTTCACCATATACTTACGAGCGCAATGGGAACGGTGGTTTTGGCTTCGAAGATATGTTTAGGGACTTTCTAAACGATGACATCTTCAATATATTCTTCGGAGGCCAACGTACTAGTCAAAGTAGATCTTCCACCAGTGGTTCTCGAGCACAGCGAAGCCCGAGGAGAGGTGAAGATATAAATACAACGATCACAATAGATGAATCAGATGTCTTTGTTGGCAAAAGTGTCACCATCGAATATGATCGTTATGAGGCATGTGAAAACTGTCATGGTGAAGGTGTGGAACCAGGCAGTAAATGGATTACGTGTTCTAAATGTCACGGTAGTGGTGTCGTAAGGGAGGAGCGACGTACTCCATTTGGTGTTTTCATAAACCAATACACTTGTGATGCTTGTGGCGGAACCGGAACAATCCCTGGTGAGACGTGCCATGTGTGTAAGGGTGCGGGTAGAGTAAGAAAACGGGCTTCGGCTGTCGTGAATATACCTGCAGGTGTGGAGAATGATACGGTCTTACGTATTTCAAGAAAAGGAAATGCGGGAATAAATGGTGGAGAATATGGAGACCTTTATGTTCACATAAATGTAAAAAAATCGGGTGATTACAAACGTGAAGGTGATGATATAATAATTGATGTCCGAATAGACTACGTAACTGCTATACTTGGTGGAAGCGTGGTTGTAACCCTTCCAAATAAGGAAGATGTGGAGATAGAAATTCCTGCAGGAATTCAACCAAACGAGAAAGTGGTTGTTAGAGGAAAAGGTTTTCCGAATATGCGTAATGGCAAGAGAGGGAACTTGATAGCTAGAATAATAGTAGATATTCCAAAAAGAGTCTCTTCGAAAGAAAAAGAACTGCTGAAAGAAATAGCTAGAATGAGAGGAGTAACGGTTTGAGATTAGATGAAGAAAAGATAAATAAGAAAAAGAGGAATGGAAAAAACCATAAAAGCATTTTATTTGTCATTTTGTTGATAATTCTACTGCTGGCGATAGTTACTATCGCCTTTTCGTTTTTTAGTTCCTCACAAGGCTCTACTCCGAATAGCTTTTTCACCTTTGTCGCAGGGTCTACGAATAATTCTAAGAACTCGGTTTCAACCAAGGAAATAGACATAGTCTATGACCGAGCTTTAGAATCAAGGTTTCATAAGACTCTACCTATTTCCGATGGGGTGGTGTCGGTTGGCACAATACTGAAGGATGAAAATATGAAGTACCAACTCTTCGTTGCTATGTTCAGAGAAGACGGCAGTTTAGTATGGGAATATGAATTTGGGAATGAAGGAGATGAGTGGGGTTACGATATCGTTGAAGAAAGTGATGGATATATAATCGTTGGGACCGCAGCTTCACGATCTTTGGGTGTACGGGGGAGATACGATGCTTTGGTCATGAAAATAAGTAGAGATGGAAATCTTGTATGGTATAAAACTTACGGTAGTGCTGATTGGGATAGGGCATATAAAATGACTAAAGTAAAAGATGGTTACGTATTTGTAGGAGACAACTACATGAAAGGCGGAGACGTCGTAGAAAACTACGGTGAACATGATTTTTGGATCGTTAAGATAGACAATGCCGGAAATATTGTCTGGAGCAAAAGCTTTGGCGGAATTCGCTGGGACAGAGCATATGGCATCGGGTACATGGAGGAAGAAGACATAATAGTGGTAGCAGGCTCGTCAAATTCATTCACCAACGGCACAAGGTACGATGGCTATGTGGTTGCATACAATGGAAAGGGCGACCTTGTTTGGAAAACTCCTCTTGTAAATAGCCAAGTTGTGTGGCCATTCGATTTAAAGATCAGGGGCAAGAACATATTTGTTGGTGGTTACACAGTTGAAAAGGCTGGAAACAATAAGAATTATGTTGAAAGAGCTTTCATTGCAAAGTTGAATGCCATCGGCAGTGTGGAATATCTCAGAACATTTGGTACAAATGTTCGCTTACATTCGATAAATATTCTAAATTCTGAGGCAAAAGAAGATAGAATGACCTTTGCAGGTTACAAAGAGAGCAATGACGTAAAACAACCCTGGTACGGTGAGCTGACAATAACGAATGGAGTAAAGGATGGTCTAGTAGCTATAGAGCGTACCGTAAATTCAGAATATGGCATGTTTTTTGATACCAATTCGTCAGAGAATTTCGTGACTTACTCCGGAACTAGTATGGAAAACGGTAAGTATAAAGGTTTGTTGAAAATAATGCCAAAGTAATCAAAGACCCAAATCCAATATTTGACAGAAATTTATATACTATTATCGATAAGTTTTTTGATGTTTTCCTTATACATTCTGCCAATTGGAATTATATCATCATTATCCATTACCAAACTCGTTGATCCGAAGTAGTTTTTCAGTATTTTCTTTATATGACCAACAGAAATGATGTAAGATTTATGGACACGTAAGAACTTACTAGGTGGCAACTTCTTTTCATATTCTCTCAGTGTTTCTTTCGTACGGTATTTTTCTTCGTTAGTAAGAACAAACGTTGAAGCTTCACCAGATACAAGGTAGATTATGTCATCTACATCCACAAAATTTATTTCGTTGTCTGTCTCAATAGGTATCTTGTTCTTATTTTTTGCAGAAATCTCAGTCCGAATATAGTCAATCACATTCTTAAGCTTCTCATCAGTGCTGTAAGCAATATCCTTTTTTAATTCCGATGCCATGTTCAACTCTTCCAACTTCTTTAAGGCCTTTTTTAATCTCTCCTTCTTAATTGGTTTTAGCATGTAATCAATTGCGTTTTCTTCAAACGCTTTAACTGCGTACTCAGAGTACGCAGTGGTAAAGACAACATAAGGTCTATATGATATATTCTCAATCACGTAAAATCCATCACGGTGTCCCAAGTTTATGTCGAGGAAAATCACATCAGGCTTAAGATCATTTATGACCTTCACTGCCTTCTCAGGATCGTTTTCAATACCCAGTATTTCAATCCCTTCTTCTTTCAGCAATTTCTCGAGCATAAGTGCTTGTATTCTCTCATCTTCAACAATCAGGCATGTCATACTCCAGCATTTTCACCTCTTTTCTCTCCTACCCTAAATCTCCTATATCTTGAGATATATCTTTACGGTTGTCCCACTTTCCAAATCACTGACAATGCTCAAATGGCTCCCTGGCGAAAACAGTTTTACTCTCTCTTCGACTAAGTTTAAGCCAATTCCTTTCTTCAGGTCTCTAGAACCCACACCGTTATCCTGCACACTCAAGACTACATACCCTCCAGAAGATTCACATTCAACTCTGACAAAACCTGGATTAGGGCTTCTCGATATCCCATGTATAACTGCATTCTCAACAACAGGTTGTAGCAAAAGAGAAGGTACCTTGAAATTTTTGCACCTATCCACGATAATCAATTCGTACGACAATTTCCCTCCAAGTCGAACATTTTGGACTTTCAGATACTTTTCTAGCATATTGTACTCTTCTCCCAAACTCCAAATATCTGGGGCATCGATTGTACTTCTGAAGAGTTCCGCCAGTGATGCAAGATACTCAGTTACTTCATCTTTCTCATTTCCCATTTCTAACATAGATATAGCTGTATTCATTGCATTGAAAAGGAAATGCGGATTGACTTTCGATTTTAAGAGTTGGAATTCTGTTTCTAGCTTAAGCTTTTTCAATTTCTCATATTCGGTTATCTGTTTTTCAAGCTCTCTTTTCAAAGTTACATATGAGATTCCAAAAGAAACTAGAAGTAGTGTAGTAATAAGAGCCAATGCATTGGTGAAATTAACAAATTTCTCATAGCTGTATCTACTCAACCAGAAATTTGAAAGGCTTAACAGCAAAAAACCTATGGCAATAGCAACACCAATTAGAGAAATTGCAAAGAATACCTTTGATTTAAAAGTCTCATTTTTCAGATCATCAGCCCATGTACGCAAAACATAATAAGTTATCCCAACAGTATTTACTATTACAAAGATTGAAATAACGGAGGCAAGATAAAGATTTAGAGGTATGAAATACATAGTAAAAAGGAAGATTATCACTGCTATCAACTGTAAAAAGAGTAAGAATTTCAAGTGTGTCATTCCCCCATTTCATACATGAGTCGCTAACTTTCATACATATTCTACAATATTTCTGAGGTAATTGCAAAATGGGGTATCACAGTCAATAGAGAAGGGCGTACGATTATACAGCTGAGATAAACTAGTATGATGCTTATTTACATCATCTGTGATACAATTATTATGCTAAACAACAAGGAATTTCACTTAGCTGTATCCCAACTAAACCATTTCTCACAAAATCGAAGATTGGATAAAGGTGGTATAATATCACTATATAGTATCGTATACAACATAATTAATTGTTGGAATTATTTATTTAATAGAAGGGGGATGTCTAAAGCATGAAAGCCATCATATTATGTGCAGGAAAAGGTACAAGACTAAGACCGTTTACTTACACAACGGCAAAGCACCTTATACCAGTTGCAAACAAACCGGTTATACTCTATACCATTGAGAAGATCAAAAGCACAGGTATCACCCAAATAGGTATGATCGTTAGCCGAGAGAACAGGGCAGATTTTGAAAATACACTTGGTGATGGCAGTAAGTACGGAGTAGAGATTACGTACATCCTACAGACGGAACCGAAAGGTCTTGCACATGCTGTACTTATGGCAAAAGATTTCCTTGGTGATGAAGATTTTTTAATGTACTTAGGTGATAATCTGATAATGGATGACATAAGACCATTTGTAGAAGATTTCAGAGAAAAAGAAGATTTGAGTGCTCTAATAATGTTATCTCCAGTCAACGATCCAACAAGATTTGGAATTGCTATCATGGAAGGTAACAGGATAATAAAGACTATCGAAAAACCCAAAGAACCTCGATCGAATCTTGCCATAATCGGGCTTTACTTATTCAGGAAGGATATATTCGACGGAATAGCTAATATAAAGCCGTCATGGCGTGGTGAATACGAGATAACAGATGCTATAGATTGGTTGATACAGAACAAAGGAACAGTGGAAGGACATATAGTATATGGCTGGTGGAAAGATACGGGCAAACCTGAGGATTTGATTGAGGCAAATCATAAAATCCTAGAAGACATAATAGAAGATTTTAAAGTAGAAGGTGTAATAGAAGCTAGCTCCTCAATTCATGGGCGCGTTAGTATTGGTGAAGGAACAGAAGTTGTAAACAGTGCTATACGGGGCCCAGTGATAATTGGAAAAAACTGTACCATATCAAACGCATATATCGGTCCATATACTTCAATAGGTGACGGGGCCTTGATAGAAAACTGTGAAATCGAAAATTCTATAGTAATGGATGAAGTAAGAATATCAAACTTGTCTTCGAGGATTGATTCTTCACTTATTGGAAAGAAAGTTGAGATTTACGAAAGTGATGGAAAACCAAAAGGGTTCCAAATAATAGCCGGTGATCTGAGCAAAGTAATCGTATCCAAATGATGAATCATGATGAGATAGCAGTCTAGAAATTGGGAGGAACATACAGTGATTAGGTTGATAGTTACTGACCTTGATGGAACGTTACTCAACGATGAAAAACATATACCAAGAGAAAATATACTAGTACTTAAGGAAGCTATGGAAAGAGGGATTCATGTAAGCATTGCCACGGGAAGAAACTTCCATTCTGCAAAGGAATATATAGCAGAATTAGGGCTAGATGTTCCAGTCATCTTCCAAAATGGAGCATTTATATATCAGTGGATGGAAAATAAAGTAATCTATCAGACAGCACTGGACAAACAAATCGCTCTCAAAGTAATAGAGGGAGCGAGAAATGCTGGACTGTTTTATATACTCTACGCTGATTTTCTCGATGAAAAAGATATGTACATCGATGTAGAATACAAAGGTAGTTTTTCAGCGTATCTTCGGCATAATTCATGGAGATTGAATGTCGTAGAAGATGTGACAAAGTATATGTCAAATGGGAAAAGTCTGGCTGAAATAGCGTTGGTCGGTTACGAAGAAATAATCTTGAGAACATTGGAGAATTCACTAAATGGTTTCAAGGACCAAACAAGTGTTGTTAAAAACAACGTTGTCGGAGATGAAACGTTTTACGAGGTCTTTGGACCAAACTCATCTAAAGAACATGCAATGAGATTTTTGTTTGAACATTTCAAAGTTAAGCCAGAAGAAACGATGTTTCTTGGCGATAGTTACAACGATATAGGACTTTTAAGAATGGTTGGGTACCCTGTAGTCATGGATAACGGAAGTGATGACGTTAAACAATATGGAAAATACATAACAAAATCAAACAACGATGCCGGTGTGGCATACGCAGTAAGAAAATGGTTGCTAGAACAGTAAGGGCAGTACTTGTTTTTATCCTTTTGTTCAACACATTTGCATTTGCATATCAAAGTGAACTATCCTATAAGATACAATATCTAATTGGAAATAGGAAATCTGAAGAGTTAGTCAAGTATTTGAATAGTCTAGATTTTTCAACACTCTCTCCTGAAGAAAAGGCTGATGTTGTTATTGGCTATACAGAACTGTATAGCTGGGGTGGAATGGGTTATAGCTACTCTGAAAAAGCTTACAGCCTTGCTGAGAAAATGCTTAAGGAGTTACCGACATTTTGGAAATCACATTATGCAATGGCTGTGGTTTTGTCACATAGAGTTCAGAAAAACAATTTGTTGGCACTGACACTTGTTGGAAAAATAGACGATCATTTGAACCTTGCGATGAAGAACGGAGAAAACCACTGGGAACCTTATTTCTTAGCAGGCGTTAGGTATCTGGAAGTCCCGATCTTTCCAAATTTGGATAAGGCAGAAATGTTATTGAAAAAAGCACTTGAGTTAGAAAACAAGCATATCTATACATACTTGATGATTGGAAAATTATACGAGAAGAAGAAAGACTATTGCAGATCGCTGGAAATTTACAAAAAGGGGTTTGAACTAAGCATCAGGCCTGAATGGAAGGTTGTAGATGAAGAAGCAAAAAGGGAAATAAGTAATAGAATTCCGGAGGTGGAAAAGTTGTGTACCAAAAAATAAAAGGTACCGATGATCTTTACGGTGAACAGATGAAATATTGGTATTGGATAGAAAAGAAAGCAAGAGAATTATCGACAATATATGGATACGGTGAGATAAGAACTCCAATATTCGAAGAGACGAAATTATTCGTAAGAAGTGTTGGTCAAGATACAGATATAGTTCAAAAAGAGATGTACACATTTGAAGATAAAGGTGGAAGGAGCATAACACTTAGGCCTGAGGGAACTGCTCCTGTGGTACGAGCATTTGTAGAAAATGGAATGATAGCACAAGGTTTCCCTCAAAAGTATTTTTACATTGGTCCTATGTTCAGATATGAACGACCGCAATCTGGAAGGCAGAGACAATTTCACCAGTTTGGTGCAGAAATCTTTGGAAGTCCATCACCAATGGCCGATGCAGAGCTAATAATATTCGCAGATAGATTGTTAAAAGAGATGGGTTTGATCGATTATGAGATACATGTTAACTCCCTAGGCGACACAGAAGATAGGGAAAAATACAAAGAGGCGCTCAAGGAATACTATGTTCAGTATCTTGATGTACTTTGTGATGATTGTAAAGTAAGGTATGAAAGAAATACCTTACGATTGTTGGATTGCAAAGTCGATGCCAAATATGTGGAAAATGCACCAAGAATAACGGATTATCTCGGGGAAGAATCGAAAAAACACTACGAAGAATTGAAGAGATTGCTTAGTAGCGTCGGAATCGAGTATGTAGAAGATCCAAGACTTGTACGTGGATTAGACTACTATAACAGAACGGTTTTCGAAATACACCACCATAGACTTGGTGCTATGAGTGCACTAGCTGGTGGTGGAAGGTATGATGGACTGATAAAGGAGATCGGTGGCAAGGAAGTACCTGCACTCGGGTTCGCTGCTGGGATAGAACGGCTGATACTGAGCCTCAAAAGTGAGAATGTGCAAGTTGACGAAATTTCCAAAAACATTATATATGTAACTTACTTAGGAAATAAAGAAGTAAGAAATGAAGCAATAAAGTTGGCTGAACTTTTGAGGTCAGAAGGCATACCAGTTGGATTAGAATTAATGGAGAGAAGCATAAGCGCTCAATTGAAACATGCTTCAAGAATAGGTGCAAGATTTTGTGTTATCATTGGTGAAGACGAATTGGATAGGGATGTTGTCGTAATCAAGAATATGGAGACGGGTGAACAAGTAGAATTCGAAAAGAACTTCGTGGTAAATGGGATAAAAGATATGATTCAAGAAATGCAATAGAAACCAAAAATCCCCACGTTACTACACGTGGGGAACTCTTTGGCTGGGAGGGGAGGATTCGA
>DPIB01000232.1 GCA_003522805.1 Fervidobacterium sp.
AAAGTAAGTAAAGAAGGTAATACTATGAAGAGCACGAAAAAGAGAAAAAGGGAAGAATAATGCTCATATTCTAGTCACTACAACGAGAACAAAAAATCGAAATTTAGCGTCGTAAACCCGCATGAATCCACAATTCAACTTTTTGATTTCTCGTTTTTCTGTCAAACTCAGGAATAGATGAAGAGACAGAAGAGAATCAGGAAGAATAATTCGAAATAGAGATTAAAAAAGCGGGCTAACTTACGTTAGCCCGTTTTTTTATGTTATATAGCTACTTTCCAAATGATTTGTGATTAAAAATGTATCGTTACCTTAGTTCCTATGAGGTGTTTTGTCTCAAAATCTATAGTGAAATCTGCAATGTTGCAAAGATGTTTTACGACTGGTAAACCTAACCCAGAACCCGATGCCATTTTTACTGCAGCAGGAGACCTGTAGAATCTATCGAAGACCTTGTCTACCTCGGAATCTGGTATACCTATGCCAAAATCTTGGACAGATAGGTGGTCTTCTGTAATTTCAAGGATCACTTTTGAATTATCAAGAGAATATTTTAATGCATTCGAGAGGAGATTTTTTAATATCGTTTTGATTATGAAGCTATCTTGCTCCATCATTTTAATTTCTATTTTGCTTTCTATGGAGATGCTCTTCGTCTTTCGCAATCCTTCCACTTCTTCCAAAACTTCATCAACCAATCTTTTAACGTTTATTCTTTCTTTCTTAGGTTTGTAGAGTCCAAGTTGTGCCATTGTGATGTATTCTATCTGCTGAATGATTCTCTCCAATCTCTCAACTTGCTTGTCCAGATTCCAAAGTGTCTTAATCTTCTCAGGATCCTCCTCTTCTTCAATGAGCTGGGACACTATACTCTTCGCAGCACTAAGTGGGTTGCGAAGTTCGTGAACCATGAGCGTTGAGATATCAGATTTTATCTCATCGATGTGCTTTTTTTCACTTATATCTCTCAATATCAATAGCTGTTCGTTTGGAATATATGTAAGAGAGAAAAACATCCACGCACTCTTTTTTGGCGCAAAAACCTTTGCCTCAAATTGAATTTTTTCTAATGAATGGACTGCCTCAACGAGTTTCGAGCCTTTGTCAAAAATGAGTAGGTCAAATATGCTACTATCTAAACACTCACCGAAATAGTCTCCAGCTTTCGAATTGACCCATGTGATTCGATCTACATCTAACACGAACACAATCTCATCGAACCAATTCATTGCATCAAGTGGTAAATATCTATTCTGCATTATCTACTCCATCCTCTGCAATGTCTCCCTTTTTTGAGAACTTGTATCCGACACCTCGGATCGTAACAATCCAATTCTTCCCCAATTTTTTTCTCAAATTGTTTATGTGAACGTCTACTACTCTATCAAAAACATCAAATTCATCTTTCCAAATTTCTTCCAGTATCTGTTCTCTCGAAAAGACTCGGTCAGGTCGCTGAGCAAGGAGTTTGAGTAACTCGAATTCTTTTGATGTAAGTTCAACAGGCACTCCGTCGTAAGTTACGATGTAGTCGTTTGGGTATATCTCCATCTTTCCATATTTCATGACCTCTTTCAATCCTCTAGTCCTTCTAAAATAAGCCTTTGCCCTTGCTACAACTTCTCTTGGATTAAAGGGTTTACCTACGTAATCATCTGCACCAAGTTCTATACCGAGTATCTTGTCAAGGTCCGTATTTTTCGCTGATATGATTATGATTCCAGCATCAGGATAGTCGTTCCTGAGCTGCTGGATCTCGTTTAACGAGTTACCATCTGGAAGCATGAGATCAAGAAGTATAAGGTCTGGAGAAAATGCTTCCAACTTATTGTACATATCGTTTATGCCACCAGCTATCTTGCATTCAAATCCTTCCGTTTCAAGTGCCTTGGCAAGACTTTCAGCGATTATTCGCTCATCTTCAACGATAAGTATTCTCATATGAGCTGTTTTAGCTCCTTTCCTGTTTCGATAAATACGATTTCCTCACAAAGGTTAGTTAAGTGGTCTGCAACCCTTTCGAGGTCTCTTGAGAAGAGTACATTCATTACCAAGACATGCGGGTCAACTCCTTCTACTTCTCTTATCACTCTTCTGTCCAAATCATCTACTATATCGTCCATTTTCCAAGTTTCTATAGCTAAGTTTACATCTCTCTTTGAAAAGGCAGCAACCGTTCGTTCGAGCATCGTAATAACATTCCCAAACATTTCTTTGATGAGCTGGGAAGACTTGAAGTCTGGTATATTCTCTGCAACCCAGATGATCTTCTCAGCAAAGTTACATGCATGGTCTCCTATCCTTTCAAGGTTCGTTGCAAATTTCATGGCAGTAATCACGTATCTCAAGTCTTTTCCCAGTGGGTTGAATCTTGCTATGATGTTGTAAACAAGGTCTTCTATCTCTCTATCCAAATTATCTATCTCATCGTCGAGTTCCAATATCTTCTTTGCCAAAGACCTATCCAGATTCTCAAATGCCTTAGAAGACATCTCCATGGAATCTGATACAAGCGATACCATCTTTACAAGCTCTGCTCTTAATATGGAGTATTCTTTCTCGAAGTGATGACTTTGATCAACCATCTTTCTGCCTCCTCACAATTGTTTTTCGTCCTTATCCTATTTTACCACTGAGATACTGTTGCGTGACTTCGTGCGTCGGATTTCTTAGTATCTTTGTGGTTTCGTTCTGTTCTACAATTTCTCCTTGATACATGAAGAGTGTGTAATCAGAAATTCTTGCCGCTTGGCCTATGTTATGCGTAACTATGATGATTGTAAATTCTTCTGCAAGTTCTTCGATAAGACCTTCTATTTTTTGAGTTGAAACTGGGTCCAACGCACTAGTCGGTTCATCAAAGAGTATTACCTCTGGCTCTATAGCGATAGCCCTTGCAATGCAGAGACGTTGTTGTTGCCCACCAGATAATTTCAATGCACTTTTGTCAAGTTCATCTTTCACTTCTTCCCAAAGTGCAGCCTTTTCCAGTGACCATCTGACTTTTTCCTTTATCTCCTTTTTTTCGGTCATACCTATCAATTTCAAACCATATGCAATATTATCAAATATCGACATGGGGAATGGAGTTGGTCTCTGGAAGACCATTCCAATTCTCCTTCTGAGCGAATAGATATCCGTTTCTCTATCGTATATATTTCGATCATGGAAGAGTATCTCACCTTCAACCCTGAATTCAGGTACTAAATCGTTTATCCTGTTTATGCTTCTAAGCAATGTCGATTTGCCACATCCGGATGGACCCATGATTGCAGTAATTTTGTTCTTCTCTATCTTCAGATTTGCGTCTTTGACTGCCTTCTTATCGGCATAGTACGCATTGAAATTTTTTATTTCTATGACAACATCATTCATTTCTTTTCCCTCCTAAATGCAAATGCTATTGTGTAAACGACTATTACGAAAAGTATCAACGTCGATGTTGTTCCTTGTGCCATCCATCTAGCACTTTCTCCATAGGATGCTGAAAGGAAGTACAGATGTGTTGGAAGTGTCATCACAGGCGAGAATAAACTCGTTGGTAAATTCGTCGCATAGAATACAGCAGCCGTGAGTATCAAAGGTGCAGTTTCGCCTATCGCACGTCCTGCTGCAACAAATGATACAGTTAGAATGGACCTTCTCACAGATGGTACAAGCATTTCAAATATTACCTCGCTCTTTCTCGCACCAAGTGCATACGCTGCTTCTCTCAGTTCTCTCGGTATTGCATGCATAGTTTCATACACTGAAGATGAGATCACAGGAAGAACCATGAGCGCAAGTGTTAATGCACCTGCCAATATAGAAGTCCTCATACCAAGTGTAATACAGAATAGTCCAAGACCAAATAGACCATACACAACTGATGGTATGCCACTGAGAATAGTGACAACAAACCTGATATACTCCAAATTGTATTCAGATAATACAATTCCGAGTAGTATGCCAAGTGGAAGGGCAATGGCCAAAGAAAGTAATGTCAACAGAATGGAACCGAGTATCGCTGGGAATATTCCACCTGATTTCATCCCATTTGAAGGAGCTTGTGTAAAGAAATCCAAACTCCAATATCTTATCCCTGGAATCAGCGCAAGCAAAAATAATGCTAAAATCAATGCGGCAAATATGTAAGTAGTTACCCTCAATGTGACTTTTGAACGTCTTCCTTTACTTACAGGATTAGACTTTTTCGTCTTTCTCATCACTTCATTCATCGTTTGTTCCTCCTCAAAATAGCAATTGAAACCACTTCAAAGAGTGTTGAAAAAACTATAAGTATAAGACCTGAAGCAAAAAGTGCGCTATAGTGGAGAGAGCCTCTGGCTGTTTCTGGCATTTCACTGGCAATTGCTGCAGTCAATGTCTTCATTGGGTCCGTCAATTTTCTAGGCACCATCGCCGCACCACCACCAAGTAATAGTACAACGATCGTCTCACCAACTATCCTGTTTGCAGTTAGCACGATGGCATTCATAATACCAGGCAATGCTGCCCTTGAAGTGACTCTTGTGTACGTTCTAAACTCTATTGCACCAAGCGCTGCACTAGCCTCTTCAACTTGTTTTGGTACGCTATCTAGCGATTCAAGAATCAAGGTCGTACAAATTGGAATTGTGAGAAAGAACAAGCCAACTAATGCCAAAAGTAGATTTTGTGGGGAATATATGCCTACCTGAGCAAACAACGGACTTGCGAATGTTAGAAGTACAAACGCAATAACAACGGAAGGTACACCGGCAAGATATTCAAAAATTCTTCTGATCATCTCTTTTTCCCTTGGTTTAGCATATCCATGGAGATATATCGCTATGAGATATGAAAATGGCACAACGATAAGAGCACCAAGGAATGTAACAATTAAAGAATTGATGATCATGGCACGCATACCGAATTCCGGTGGATCCCAAACTGGATACCACTGATCAGAAACAAAAAGTTCCGCCCCCACTTGTTGAAAGGCGGAATAAGATTCTTTAATAAGGTAGATGTATATACCAAACACTGCGCTGATTGCAATCAGTGATGAAACTATAAGCAATGTCTTTCTTAATGCATCTTTTGTTGATCTATTCACGTTGCATCCCTCTCATTCTTCGGAATGTTTGTATCATCAAAACCATCGAACTTTTCTCTGTCACTTGGAACTTCGTAACTTGCTCATTGCCTTAATTCTTCTTGAATTCTATTTATTGACCCAATGCTGCTACGAATCCAGCTTTTTCGACAATTTCTTGGCCTTTTTTCGACATCACAAATTTGAGATATTCAGAGACTGGTCCTTCTTCTGGCCAACCATTCGTTACATCTATGAATATGAACAGTGGTCTTGACAATGGGTATTTTCCACTAAGTATGTTCTGTTTTGAAGGAAGTATACCGTTGACGCTAACTACCTTAACTTTGTCTGTTACATATCCAACTCCCATGTATGCTATTGAATAAGGAGTTTTCTGAACAGTTTCAACTTCTGCCATCGTAGATTCGAGCATTCTTATTCTTGGCGAAAGTTTGTCAGAACCTAATACTTTTTCCGAGAATACTTCAAACGTACCTGATGCCGTATTTCTCGAAAATGCCACGATATCTCTTGCTGGAAGATTTGGGTCTATCTGATTCCATCTTGTAACTTTTCCCGTATAAATGTCTTTGAGTTGCGATATAGTTAAATTCTTAATAGGAACGGTTTCATTGACTACAATTGCTATTCCATCCCACGCAATTTGGACGGGTGCGAACCATCTTTTTTGAGAAATCATGTTTTGCACTTCTGTATCTTTGAGCCATCTACTGGAATTTGCAACATCTGTCGTACCGTTCAAAAGTGCTGATATACCCGTCGAACTGCCTGCACCCTCAAGTGTGACTTTAACACTTGGATTTGTTTTGCTGAATTCCTCTACCCACATCTGGCTGACCTCAAGAAGTGTGTTTGACCCTTTTATAACTAACGTGTTGGCAAAACCTGCAAATACCAAGAATGTCAATAAACTGAATACTAATAACTTCTTCATACCTTCACCTCCAAATTTGATGAATCATTCTCTAAGTTTCGATTCAATTATCCGACAAGTATTTAAAGGTAAGATATCGAAATATTAAGAAATAT
>DPIB01000234.1 GCA_003522805.1 Fervidobacterium sp.
TTCGAACTTAGTGAACATACACATTCCTCCAATCAACTAAAGCTACTCAACTTCTATCAATACTGATGACCAATATTCAATTTGTGGTATTTTTATTCTAATTCCTTCTTCTGTTTTCGAGAAGCTTAACTTTGAAAATGCAAGCTGATTATCAGCTGAGGCAAAGTACACGTTTCTCACATTTGCTAATGGAATAGTGATATCTAAATTCATAACCAATTCAGGTTTTCTTGTTTCCATCCTCCAAAGAGTAGTTGTGACACCGCTAAAGTTAATCAAATTTATAAACACGTATTTTGAATTTCCCTTTATGTTATAATACACTGCACCCTTTCTTGGAATAAGAGATAATGAAGAACCTATCAACTGCAAATCTTTTTCAGATGCATCAAAGAAGTCTTTGTATCTAGCTTCGAAGTCATAATAATTTCTCAATCTCTTTAGAAACTCCTCACTTGGTATCCCTACATCTGCAGGAAAATAGAAGCCAGATAACAAAGTTTTGTATTCGCCAAGTTCTAATCTTCTGCCACCATTTACAAGGATCACAGCATCCGTTAAGGCAATGGTATGCTCATAGGTATATTTTATATATGCTGCTATTATAACATCTTTCCCTGAATCCTCTTTTGCATTATTTACCATTTTTGCCATGTCATCATATGTGTTACATGATTCCCAGGGCTCTATGTATATAGCATCAGTTTTTGCTTGAGATTGTATCTCGCTTGGCCAGTTGTTCACATAATTAAAGAGTACAGGTGCCTTCGTTTTTTCTTTTAGTTCGTCTATGAACTCTATGAATCCCTTTGATGTTATGTATGGTTTATACTGTCCATTGTCCAAATACATTGAAGCAAAGTCTTTTGGGTATCCATACTGATCCAAATGTATGCCATCGAATCCAAATTGCAGTGTTTTATTACATTGGTCTATGAGAAATTGCGTCCACCCAGATGTCTTGTACGTGTTTGTGATCAGAATCTTTTGATAAAAATCTAAAGGCACATAACTATCACCATTTTTCTGATAAAGTAACCAATCTGGATGTTTCAGTCCCAAATTTCTTTCTACACCATAGATCGGGACGTATGCCATAGAATAGATGTTTCTTTCATGACCTTTAGATATTAATTCCTTGAGTACTGTATTTGATATTGTCTTCTGTCTACTCCAAGCATCTTTATATATATCTTGTTCAGATACCAAGTAACCGTAATCATACATCCAATCATAGTATTGCAAAGAGTTTATATGATATTGTACCAAGTAATCAAGGTTGGTGTCAACATTAATCCTTGATTTATCGAAATCTGTCAAAAAACCATACCGAGGGGACTGAATCCAAGATGAAAGTACAAGAAACCCTCTACTGAGAAGTAATTTGCCGTCTATAAATACATCTAGTCCATATCCACCAATATCTGATGGAACAGAAATAGAAATAGTGTCTATCGGCTCTGACTGGTTATTCTCTTTGCTACTTTTATACATTTTTTCTATGCCTTTCGATACAACAATATCAATTTTCTTGCTTCCTTTCGGAACATTTAAAATCTTTAGATTCATTGTATCATTCGGAAAATAAAATGATTTGTCAAATAGTATGTCCACACTAACACCTCCAGCTGCAAATATTGATGACGAAACCAAAAAAATTGTTGTGAAAAAAACAAATGATAGAATACCTTTCTTATTGTGCATCATTTTTCCTCCTCAGCAAAACTCTTTAGAAAGTTTTCGTTTAAAGTTTCAAACCTCCTTCTGAAACGGACTGTATGAAGTACTTCTGAAAGACAACATATATGATCAAAACTGGTGCTAGGGATATCATTGTACCAGCAAAAAGTAGGTTCCATTGCACACTATGTTCTCCTTTAAATGTCATTATACCAATAGGTAATGTCCAATTCTTCTTAGACGTAAGAATCAGAGATGGCCAGAAATAGTCGTCCCATATACCCAAGAATGACATAATTGTCAGAGCACCAACGGCAGGTAGAGACTGCGGAAATGCAATGTGCATAAATCTCTGCCATGCGTTAGCACCATCGATCTCTGCACTTTCTTCGTATTCTATCGGGATAGACTCAAAAAAGCCCCTTAGGAAGAAAGCATTGAATGCTATTCCACCTATTCCACCAGTCAGAATGAGTGTTATCTTATTATCCATTAACCATCTTATCCGACTTATGATATCGAATTGTGGGATGACGAGTAGCAATCCCGGGACAGATAATGTAGCTATAAGTAATGAAAAGAAAGTTTCTTTGAATGGAAAATCATATCTTGCAAAACCATAAGCGGTCAATGTTGAAAGTAAAACATTTAGCAGCACTGCTGGTACAGTAATGGTCACGGTATTTATGAAATATCTTGAAAAATCTGCCCTTTGCCATACTGTAACATAATTTTGTAAAGTAGGTGGATTGGGTATGAGTTGAGGAGGAAATGAAAATATGTAAGTACTTTCTTTAAGTGAAGTGACAAACATATAGTAAAACGGGAAGGTCATTACCACTGCTCCCAAAATGAGAATGATATATATAATGACCGACTTTATTATTCTTCCATAATGATACATGCTGTGCATCTGTTCTCACCTCTCAACAGTTATTATGCATTTCTCTTGGAAAACAGCTTCCTTTGAAGTTGCGAAACAGTGAAAACTATAATAAAGAATATCACAGATATCGCTGCTCCGTATCCGAAATGGAAATAATCAAACGCTTGTTTGAACATGTATGAACTCAGCACTTCAGTGCTTCCCATCGGTCCACCACCAGTCATGACATATACAGACAGGAAGACATTGAATCCACCGATTGTAAGCATCACAAGTTGAAATACCAGTGTTGGAACTATCAAAGGTAATGTTATCTTTATCATTTGTTGCCAGCCATTTGCACCATCTAGGGAAGCTGCTTCATAGTACTCTTTCGGAATTCCTTGAAGACCTGCTAGAAAAATCAACATTGACCAGCCTATCCCTTTCCATATACCAAGAGTATATATAGGAATCATTGCAGTTTTTGGACTTGACATCCAAGCTACGTCTTTCGATATTATGTGAAGTACATCTTTCAAGAAAAAATTTACTAATCCGCCTCTTGCCGAGAAGAGATACTGAAAGAGTATGGATACGATTACCCATGAGGTTACAACAGGTAAGTAATAAAGTAGTCTGAATACTGTTTGACCTTTCGCCTTTCTGTTTAAGAGTACTGCTACTAAGAAACCTAGAATCAATTGCCCAGGTACAGTTACAATAGTGTACAGTATAGTGTTTTTAAGTGCCATATAGAATTTTGGATCTTTAAATAGTTCAGCATAGTTATCTAAGCCAACAAATATATTGGGTAAATTTGGATTGATTGTCCAATCATACAAGCTCATAATGAAACTTTTTATGATCGGATAAAGTGTCCAAGCAAAGTAGCTGACCAAACCAGGAAGAACGAAGAGAAAGCCAATCATTTTCTTTTTCTTTGTCCGTGTCATATTCTATCCTCCTCAAAGTGCGTAATGAAAGAGTATTTCAATGAAACGGTGGATTACTTTCCACCGTTTCATTTGTTCACTAGCTTTCCTATTTGTAGTTTTTCAAAACTTTTTCAATCTGCGCAGCAGCATCATCTAAAGCTTTCTTTGGATCTATTCCACCAACCACTGAATTTTGCCATGCAGAGTCCATTATGTCGTTTATTTCGTTCCAAGCCGGATGTGGTGAACGTGCAACTGCCGTTTCGAGTTGTTGAAGGTAAATACCAAAGAATGGATGATTCTTGATCACAGGTTCGTTTAGTAATCCCTTTAGTACCGGCATTTGTCCAATCCCAGCAAATTTCAACTGTACTTCTTTTGAAGTCATGTATTTTGCAAATTCCCATGCTTCAGCCTTGTATTTTGTAGACTTGAATAACACTATATCTTCCCCACCAACAACGGACTTTGAACCACCTTTTCCGGCAGGTACCAATGCAAAATTAATCTCGGCATCAGGATATTGTCCTTTGATGATACTCCATGCCCAAGGACCTTCAAAAATCATTGCATAGACTCCTTCCGCATATCCTTCAAGAGTTCCTATTCCACCGCCACCAATTGGTGCTATATATCCTTGCTGATACAAGTCTTTGAATGTCTTCAGTGCTTCAACAGATTGTGCTGAATTCACATATCCCAGTGCTTTAGAATTTGTATCATCAAGGATTTTCCCACCGAATGAATAAATCCAAGGAATGGTATTCCATGGGCCAAATCCATTATCGGCGAAGCCCCATTGATCAATTTGGCCATCCTTATTGGTATCTTTTGTTAACAACTTAATATCCTTTATGAATTCATCCATAGTTGTGGGTGGTTGTTTCAAACCAGCTGCCTGGAACAACTTTTTGTTCCATAAAAGGACACGAGTATTTGTGTCGAGTGGCAAGCCATAGTAATTACCTTTCCA
>DPIB01000012.1 GCA_003522805.1 Fervidobacterium sp.
TAGAACCTTAAATCAACCTCAGATTCCGTATGCGCGACACACACTCAGGGGGTAGAAAATTGTAACACCGGCGGTTTTTGCCCGACACGGAACTACATATTCCAGACCATCAACCATCAGCTCTTCCTGAGTGAACGGCATCGGCAGATCAAACACAAGGTGATCTGCATCATTCTTCCAGCAGTACATTGCTTTGGTAGAATCATAAACCGCACTAGACGGAGCCGCAGTTTCAAGTTCATTGAACCACTCAATCCGCTTAATGTTCTTACTATTCTCAAGGAAGTAAGTCAGAACAGTCTTTTCCGAATCGTCAGAAAGCCGTTTCCGTTCAATAAGCTGGTAGCTTGTAAGCGGAAGAGCAATCGTATCGGGAACTTCAATACCCTTCGTATTGGAAACAATCTGATTCGCAATACCATACAGATCGGCAAGAATCTCGTCGGAGGTTTTCGTTTCCCAATTAGTCTTTTTTACTGAACCTTCACCATCAGGAACAGTATAAGTAGAAATACCAGTTGCATTGAAGAGACCCTTAACTCCAGTAACAGAATCACCAGAAATGGCAACACTATTGAGCTTAGATTCAATCGCCTTACGTGCCGCATTAGCACGACCAGCTTCGAGAGGCTTATTAAGTTTTGCCGCACGAGCAATTTCATCCTTGTTGTACTTGTATGAAACATGTACAGGATAAATCTTAACAGTTTCCTCTTTACCGTAGATGTCTACAGACGGGAAATCGGTAGCATAATCACCACCACCCATCTTGGCAACTCCAACCCGACCGTATACACGGTGAGTAATCTGAGTAGCAAGAGGATCGCCCTCAGTGCTAATCGGGAGCAGATAGAGCATCTTGAAAAGGTCATCGTATTTTACATCGTATGACCGCGCACGAATGCTTTCAAGTTCACGAGTAAAGAAGATAGACTCATTAGCATCAAGCCGCATATATTCATTCATTTATGCTATCCTCCTATTATTTAAGACCGCGAACTTCAAGTTCAGCAAGTCCAGACGAAACATTGGAACGGAAATATCCACCAATGTCGTAGTTATTAGTAGAAACGTCAGTGAAGTTTCCAAAAGTACCAGTACCAAGAGTTACAACATACGCCGCATCTTTATCTGCAACGGTAGATTCAGCAGGAACACAAATACGACCAGCACGGAGGATAGATACAGACATACCTTCCTTCCAGCAAGAAGTTTCGGCACCAAACTCTTTTCCACCAATCTGGACAAAAGCGGCAACACCGAGAAACTTACCGGCAGTACTACGAGCAACAGATGCGGTGGCAGTACCTGATCCAGTACTGGTAACAGAAGCTGTAGCAACTACATCCAGACCAGCGGGGCCAGTAAGAACCACAACTTTATCAGAAGCACCCTCTGTGGCTACTATACCAAGAGCGGCAATATCAGCATCTTCGTTAATAGCATCAATGAGGTCTTTCATTGCTTTGGCATGAGTAGTAGCAAAAGTTTCGCTATTAGCATTTCCATTAACAGTTACAGAAACAGTGTCGCCAGCCACAAGATCAGCACTGAGGGTTACAGTAGCGATCTCAAGGTGAGGGCCATAGCACTTATCTTCTGATCCAACAAACCCGAAAACCGGGGAACCAAAATCAATGTCTTCTTTCGCAATGGCAGACTCGAAATCATTATGAAATCCAACTACCATACCAGCAATAGCGACATCAGGAGAACCGTAAGCACCCATTCGTATGCCTCCTATTATTTACGACCCTGAGAATTAAGACGTTCAACCATACGGTCATACGCTTCTTTCGCAGAATCAACACCGTCAACTTTAGTAGTGGGGAGATTTCCCTCATTCACATTTGCAGTGTCATTTTTTTCTTTTTCTAGAGCAATATCTTCACGTGCGCAGTCCACACGAGCATTGATATACTCATCCGATTTACCATCAAGAGAAGTCTTCGGATATACAGCAAGCACAATCGCTTTCTTAATATCCATATCTGACATATCAGCCTTTACTTCTGCTTTAGCATCGTTAGCAAGTGCCATCAGTTCAATACGAGCCTGTACACGCTTGTTAATTTCTGCCTCATCCAGATGAGAGGCTTCTAATTCAGCCAGTTTCTGTTCTACAGAATCCAGTTTTTCCTTAGCAGAATCACGCTCAGCTTCAAGTTTAGCAATTTCACCTTCTTTAGCCTGTACGGTATTCTCAAGGGAGTCAGCACGAGACTTCTCGTTAAGGTAAGCGTCGATCACAGCGGGTTCTGCTTCATAATCAACAGAATCAAGCTGAATAGTTTTCATATTATCGGCCATCCTACCCTCCTTATTTGAATTTGTATCTTCAACCGCTAATGCGGCATCATCACTAAAAGAACGAATAAGTACACCATCTCCGCTGTCCAATTTAATACGTGCGGCTTCACCAGCCCTAGCAACATCCACAACAGCTACATGATTGTATCTTATATTTTTTTGCCGCTTTGTATACGGCATCCCAAGCCACACACCACTTTCATCAACAACATCGGCAGTATACCCACAGGAAAGTTCTCTTTTCCCACGAAGAACATCATCAATAGTTTGTGCATCCTGTATAATCATATCTATCGTTAGGTGAATATTATCTCCATTCATAGGATTATCACCTAAATTACCTACCTGAAATAATTTTATATTATCAGCAGTAACCGCTTCATTCGGATGATTATTTGTAACTGGTTTTAATCTCAAAGAATCCAATGATTCACTTTCAAAAACATCATCTGGATGTCTAAGTTCATATTCAATAGACCCATCCGATAATTTATATGGAAATACGCCTATATTTGTTACACAAGCTCTACCACGAATATAACCCTCTGGTGTTTGTGTAAAAGATTCTGTCATCCATGTAGGAGCATCTATTCGATCATATCGTACCATTCTTATACCTCCACGGTATGTATAAAAAAGTATACACTACTGTATACTTTTGTCAACACCCCTGATTTTATCCGTTTTTGAATTCTGATTTCTTATAAATTTCATTTTTACCGATACGTTCAAGGCGTTCAGTTTTAATTCCAATGTACTCTCCCTTTTCTGCAAGGGTAATGGTTATTGAACCGTATCTTATTTCTTCTATCGCTTCTTTTATTTTTTCTAATAGTTCTGGTGTACACTTCATACAGTACCCCCTTCTATAGATTTATCCACCTCGGATAAATAGTAGTTCCAACTCGCATAACTTGCGCATCTGCACATAATCGAAAATCCTGGATGTGTTTGTACCCAAGTAGCAGGTCTTTTTTTCCATGTCTTACCAAGATCATCAGAGTAAACTTCAGGATTATCCCAAGAACAAAGCATACTATCTATATAGTAATGTTGAGGAATTGCCTTAGAATATCTAC
The DNA here is from genome assembly GCA_003522805.1 of Fervidobacterium sp. Taxonomy (GTDB): domain Bacteria; phylum Thermotogota; class Thermotogae; order Thermotogales; family Fervidobacteriaceae; genus Fervidobacterium. The sequence continues at coordinate 3,390 of DPIB01000012.1, forward strand.
CAGAGGGATTGCCACGTACTCTTTCATCACCCATAGTATGCCAATAATATGTCTGCATCCCTAAAGAAGTTTGTTGATATTTTGAGATCATTCCATTCAATTTACCAATCTGATCTCTGGCCAATCTACGAGCGTTAAACCCTGTATATTTACTGGATAATTTCTCTATCTCTGATAATAATTTATCATAATCCATTCCAGTACTAATTCCACTTGTAACAAGGGTATTTAATCTGGTAATGAAATCTCTATTCATATTTTTTATTAGTCTAAAATTTTCTTGTTCCCACATATTACGAGCTTCATTCCACCATGTATAATCCAAACTAATAGGATTACCACCTGTAAGCACTCGTATCTCTTCTTGAAAAATAGAATTATGTTTTCCAAAGACTTCCTCTGCTAAAGATGTAACAAAATCCCCTAAATTATTTGTAGCAAAATATCCATACCCATAATAAGATTCTATATTATTTTCTAGTCTTGTAAGGATTTCTTCTAACTCATCATCTTGAGCATCAAGTTTTATAGCATATTTTAATAAATAGGGTTTTATTTGCTCTATCGCAAACAATACAAAATTACGATTAAATGCAGATATATATTTTCCATATTTCCTTTCAACAAGAAACGGATAGGAAATTCCCTTTGGTTTACGAGCACGAGTTCGTTTTCTTTGTGCAGGAGACATGACAGAACGATAAAGTTTTACTTGTCTCCAAAAATAAGTATCAGGAATCATATTTGACTCCTTATGTTGAAGGAGGTGGATCAGTTACATTGGTAGGTTCAATATCAACGTATTCATCTTCCCAACCCTTTTCTTTTGCTACAGCCGCAGGATCACGAACACCATTCTCCATATATTTTTCATAGGCTTGTGCTTCATAGAAAAGAGCTTCTGCTTCAATCTTTTTGATTTCAGCTTTCTCTGTTTCATTAAGTTGATAAAGAGAATTAAATTCAAATCCAATTCTACCTTTAATTTTATGTTTTAATGCAAGTATTTTTAAGAAATACCGCAATGCAGGAGCTATTCTATTGCGTTGATAAACTTCAACACTATCGTAATAATTTTTAACATCGTATTCTCCACTAGAAAAACCAGAGGGAGATTTACCAAACAATCTAACCATCGGCATATTTGCAACAGCACAAAGCTCAAGCATATATACACCAATAAGCTGATCTAAAGAAGCTAATGAGGTATAATCTTTCTGATAAACCTCATCTTTATCAAGTATACGTGCATTAAGAGTAGATGTACCAGCTTGTATAGCTTGCATGCGCTTGTAGAGCAGAGATTCATTTCCAGAGGCAAGTAATTGGCCAAGATTAGTTAATTTATAAGTCCCACTGTTAAATTCATAAAGAATATTAGACACGTTTTGAAGTATTGAACCATGAGCAGAAAGTGTATTATACACAGATTGAAGAACAGGTATACCCCAATACTTCATGTTTTGAGTAACACCAGAATATATCTGACTTGGTACAGGAGGGGACTTAAATTCCAACACTCTACTATAGTGGATCATAGTATCATATGTTTTATTATTTAATGTCTGCCTAACTTTGTATTTGAGTAATTTACCGAATGTAGGGCTTTCCATATTCTCATCAAATACGGAAGCACTAATGTCAATACAAGAAGAATCTACTACACGAAGATATGCAATATCACGAATGGCATTTTCGTTTACAGGTTGATCCATTTTGCGACCATCCATAATTCCCATTATAATAATACTACCACCCTGTAACCGAGCAGAAGAACCCGCTTCGGTAAACATATCTTCTACCTGTAACCGTAACATATCATCCATGATAATGTCTTCATGAGACTTGTCTGTGATAGAAATCCACTCTCGGGTAGCATCTTCAGGAAGAGCGCGAACAATACGATATGCTAACCCCTCGGCAAGATATAACTGAGTAAGCTCTACTGGATCAAGAATCCTAGCAGAACCGAATGTAGTGTAAACAGTTTTATCTCTTGAGGTACCTAAGCCGGATAATACATTTATCCACTGTGAAGCATCGATATGAGAAACAGACTCTGACTTCCCTTCTGGTGAAGCTACTGTAGAGTCTACTTTAACCTGAGAGGAGGTATCTTTATTTTTAGGAGGTCGTCCGCGAGGACGTTTGATAGGTTCTGTCATAGTGTATACAAAAATATACAGTTGTTATACTTTTGTCAACACCCCTGATTTATTA
>DPIB01000170.1 GCA_003522805.1 Fervidobacterium sp.
TCTTCTCTTGAAAATACCATAAAAGAATTGGAAAAAGAAGTTCTTGCGTTTCCCGAGATAAGTATGTGTGAATGGGAAGATGGATTTAATCCAAATAGTGGACAGCATTTACAAAAGTTGTTATATGAAGTTATGCAGATTAAACCACCCTCATATACAGAAACAGGGGCTCCCTCTGTAGATGTAGAAGCTCTGGCAAAGATAAACATTCCATTTACCAATAAGATATTGGAAATGCGAAAGTATCAAAAGTTATTTGGTACATATATCCATCAGTTTGGATTGGAAGAAACAGATGGTATGATTCATGCTTTTACATATCTTAATCGGGTAGATACGTTCCGTAGTAGTATGGGTTCTGTAAACGTACAGAATCTACCTAAACGTGATCCTGATGCAAAGAAAACAATTACCTCTCTGGTTATTCCTAGAAAGGGGAGAAAACTTGTTGGATATGATCTTAAAGGTGCAGAAGTTTCTGTAGGGGCTTGTAATAGTGGAGATAAAAACCTTATATCCTACGTAGAAGATTTATCTAAGGATATGCATCGTGATCTCGCCATGAAAGGATTCATTCTTGAGAAGGAAGATGTCTCATCTGGTATTCGTAAGGGAATGAAGAATCGCCTTACATTCCCCACTATGTATGGTTCTTACTATAAACAAACAGCCCCGGATATGTATGAGTTTGCAAAAGAAATGAATTTGTTAGATCACCTTGCTAATCATGGAGTAAAGAATTACCAACAGTTTGTGCAACATATAAAAAGCATTGAGGATTATTTCTGGGGTACTATGTTTCCGACACACAAGAAATGGATGGAGAATCAATGGGTTACTTATCAGAAAGAAGGTAAGATAAGTATCCCAACTGGTTTCTATGTATACGCCCCTATGCGTAGGAATAACACATTTAATACACCGGTACAGGGTTCCGCATATCATTGTAATCAGAGGACATTCAATAAGTTGTCTCAATTTATTGAAGAGAAGAATCTACAGTCTATAGTGTTGTTCCAGATTCATGATGCTATTTATGTTGATATGGTGCCAGAAGAAGAGGATTTAATTGATTGGGCTATTTGGTATTATGGTACTCAGGAAATTAAAGAAGAATGGCAGTGGTTAGTGACAACTCTTTATTATGAAAAGGAATCTGGAGAGGTAGGAGGTGACTGGTCTACACTTAAAGAAGTTGGGTTATTGGGTCAAGATGGTAGGATTGCATCTTAACAAATAAAATGTTATAATGCAATATATTCATTAAATAAAGGAGTTATTATGCAGTGTGAAGGATGGGAGGGGCCTTGTGATAGACAAGATGCCGAAAGAATTAGAATAAATACAGCATATTGCGATGAGGAAAAGAATTACAGAATACTCTGTCCTGAATGCAAAAAAGAATGTGATGATTTTTGGGAAGAAGAGTGGAAGCAGTTATATCGTGATATTTTATAACTACCTGATTATAAGCCCTATTGACAAACAGGCGGGAACAGTATTATTCTGATTATTCCCGCCAAAAAGGAGTATATATGAATTATGCCTACGTTGAATTAGGATTACAGGAAGTACCTGATGAGATTTCTGTAGTTGTTGGGTTTACGGGATGTCCCATACATTGCTCTGGATGTCACAGTAAAGAGCTGTGGGATGAAAGCTACGGTAAACAAATGACTATGGAGCGGATGGAAAACATCCTCTATAAATACAAAGGAAAGTGTTCTTGTTTTTGTGCTATGGGAGGTGAGTGGTCTCCTAATGAACTTATTCAATATTTCAAAATGGCACGATCTATGGGATATAAAACTGCTTTGTATACTGGTCTTAATTGGATAGCACAAGATGTATTTGAGCATCTTAATTATCTCAAAATTGGACCATATATAGAATCTCTGGGTGGTCTTTCTGATAAGACTACTAATCAGAGGATGTTCCGAATTGAAAACGGAGCGATGCTTGATATAACTAATGAGTTTTGGAAGGAGGTTGTATGAACAAAGAATTTGAAGATGTTTTGAAATCTTTAGGAAATTGGTCAGGTATTAAACTATTCTTTTTAGAAACCCATATAGGATATATCAATTATGATGTTGTTGAAAAGAAATTTCAGCGTTTGATATTAAATGATAAGGGACATACTAAATATTCATTATGCGGAATTAAAGAATTAACAAAAATTGAAAAAGAAGAGATTGAGTATTGTATTGAAAAAAATCAATTCATATTTTCAGAGTATGATAAAAGAACGAAAAAAAGAACTATAATATATAACGGATTGAACAAACAAAAATAGGTAGTTCAATTATAAAGATGGTAGAAGATGATGAATTTGGAGGGGGTTTTATGGAGATTGAGATAAGTGGTTATCCTGTTTTGATTGATGATGAGGATTGGGATAGGGTAAAGGGGTATGGTTGGTATGTAGACAAAGATGCTTTAAGAAAAAAAGGTAGCTATTATTTTAGAGCTGATATACGTGTTAGTGGTAAAAAAACACATATATTTTTACACAGAACAATCATGTGTTGTACAAAGGGGGATGGAAAAATAGTAGACCATATAAATAGAAACACTTTGGATTGTAGACGTTGCAATCTACGTATAGCTACTCCTACTCAAAACGGATGTAATAAGCCAATGATGCATTATAACAAAGCGGGGTACAAAGGAGTAGGATGGTCTAGGAGGGAAAATAAATGGAGAGCGAGAATAACTATAAATAAAAAAGAAACCCATATAGGATATTTTACAGATGTTATAGAAGCGGCTAGAGCGTATGATAAGATGGCTATAAAACTACACGGAGAGTTTGCATACACAAACTTCCCTAAAGAGAATTATACAAAGGAGCAACAGAATGATTCAACTCAGTAAAAAGCAACTGAAGGAAAAACACGCATTCGTGAAGAAGTACATGGGAGAAGGTAACAATGCCACACTGTCAGAAGTAGACCCCAACTCCAATGTAAGCCACAAATCAGTGGCTACACTAGACGGGGAGCTTAATAAGGATGTAACAGTACAGGTTAATGAATATATTCATGCTGAAAAGATTAAGGAGTTGTTTGGTCGAAAGTATCAAAAGCGATTTATTAATGATCTGAAGAATCACGTGATTTACTCCCATGACTGTAGCTCTATAAAACCTTATTGCTCTGCAATTTCTCTCGTTCCATTTATTTATGGTGGTGCCTCTAATCTTGCCGGAGATAGTGAAGCCCCGAAGCATCTTGCCTCGTTTTGTGGATCGTACATAAATCTTATGTATTCTTTAGCTGGTGGCTTTTCGGGGGCCCTTGCCGACATTAGTATGCTTACATA
>DPIB01000227.1 GCA_003522805.1 Fervidobacterium sp.
TTGAACAACTAAAAGAAGTACTGAAATGAAATCACCCCCGTCATCTTGCGGGGGTGGTTAACTAGTATCTCTCTTGGTTCAACACCGATTCTTTTTGCCCATATTTGAACTTCTTCTTTGAAATCTTCAATTTCAGTTTATCAGCCTTACCTTCGACTATCAAATTTCAGTTTTTAAAGCAGGCATGTCTCCTATCAGTGGTTTCCACAATTCGCCTTAAGCGTGGTATAATTAATGTACAAGTATAGAAAGAGCGGTTGATTCAAATTGATCTTGACTTTCAAGATAGTTAAGGGGGATTTAAGCTATGGATTTTGTAGATACAAAGACCGTCAAAAAGTCTGTTCCGATATTTCTGGAAGGGGGGAACAAGGCAATCCTTTTCGTGCACGGCTTTACAGGTTCGCCACATGATTTCGATTACATGGCAAGAGAAGCAAACAGATCAGGATTCACCGTCTCGGTACCACGTTTGCCTGGACATGGTACATGCGGGGAGGATTTTCTAAAGACGACATCAAGAGACTGGTTACGTAGAGCTTTTGATGCATATTACGACCTCAAAGCAATGCACGATGACGTTGCCATAGTAGGACTTTCAATGGGTGGAGTTATAGCATTGATAATGGCTGCCCAATTGAAACCAACAAAACTAGTCACATTAGCTGCAGCGACACACGTCTTCGACAAAAGAATAAACTTGACACCGTTCATATCACTTTTCATCAAGAAAATCAAAAGGGAAAACGACGAAAAATACGACGACCCTGATCTGGAGTTTTTGAAGAGAGAATACTGGTCTTGTGACTGGCCAAGACAGTCAGCTGAGCTTTACAAACTCATGAAATTATCGCGAAAAAGTGTTCCACTGATAGCATCAGACACACTGGTAGTAGCCGCAAAAAATGACAATGCGGTTCCAATGGAGGCTGCAGAATTCATCTACAAGAATATCAGATCAGAGAAGAGGAAGCTACTCATTTTTGAACGGTCAAGCCATGTATTGAGTAACGATATAGAGAAAGAAGAAGTCACAAAATCTGTCATAGAATGGTTAATTTGAGATGGTTTTTGTGAGATCTGATAAAAGTAGACAATGTTTGTCTACTTTTAACATATAGGTAACCCGAAATTTCAATGGACGAGGTATAATAAAATTAGATTCAAGTGTGGTAAAGCGGAGGTGTAGTTATGAGTTTGCTGGCAGAAAAGGACAAGAAATATTTGGAGGATTTGTTTGAGAAGGAGTTGGAAAATAACGTCAAGCTGATATTCTTCTATGATGATGATAATGCTGAATACTGCGATCTCGAAAGTCAGTTGCTTGACGAACTCAGAGAGCTTTCTGAGAAGATCGTAGTCGAGAAGTATCCAAAGAACAGTGAAAAAGGCAGTGAATATAACATTGAATTTGCGCCTGCACTGCTTCTTACACTTGAAGATAGTAAAGATAGAGGCGTAAGATTCTATGGTGTCCCGTCAGGCCATGAATTTGCTACGCTTATTCAGGATATAGTTACGTTTGGAAAGGATGCAAGGCCACAACTCTCCGAAGAGACAGTGGCAAAGCTTATGGAACTTGACAAACCAATAAGAATAAGTGTTTTCGTTACTCCGACGTGTCCGTATTGTCCAAAGGCTGCGCTTACGGCTCACAGTCTAGCCCTAGCAAGTGATAAGATAATAGCTGAAGTTATTGAAGCAAATGAAATCTCTGATCTGAGTGAACAATTTGGTGTTTCATCCGTACCACATATAGCAGTCAATCGAAATCCAGATAAGTTCTTTGTAGGAGCTTTCCCGGAACCGCAGTTTTTACAACAATTGTTGGAACTTTCAGAGTAACTTCGGTCATTAGTTATTTATAAAATTTCTAACCATAACCATCCAACCCCCCATTTTGTTGTACATACATCTTAGGGCACCTATTTGTGCCCTAAGTTTTTAAGTAAAAGTCTTAAATAGTCAATTTTCTGATTTGAAATAAGAAAATGGAGAATAGGAAAGAAAAAGGAGAGAAATGACATGGGATTATTCGATATAGGTTCAATGAGTGCTGAGGTTAAAGAATACTACGATATCGTCATAATAGGTGCTGGACCGGCAGGATTGACTGCTGCAATATATGCAAGAAGAGCAGGGCTAACTGTACTTGTCATTGAGAAGGCGATAGAAGGTGGGGCAGTTACCCAAACACATATAGTTGAAAACTGGCCTGGAGAAATCAGTATCGAAGGTCAGATACTCGGTCAGAAATTCGCTGATCATGCAAAACACTTTGGTGCAGAAATTCACTACGCTTTTGCACAAAAGGTTACGGCAGAAAGAGAATACAAAATTGTAGAGTTTGATAATGGTAGTACAGTCAAATGTAAAGTGCTGATCATAGCGACAGGGACAGAACCAAGGAAACTTGGAGTACCCGGTGAGAGCGAGTTCAGAGGGAAGGGCGTAACTTATTGTGCTGCATGCGATGGGTACCTATTCAAAGATAAAGATGTTGTAGTCATCGGTGGTGGGGATAGCGCATGTGATGAATCGCACTTCTTGGCAAAGATCGTAAATAGCGTCACCATGATACAGAATTTGCCTTACTTGACGGCTGCAAAAGTATTGCAGGAGAGGATACTAAACGATCCGAAAATCAAAGTGGTTACAAACCATGTAGTCAAAGAAATACGTGGAAACAAGAAGGTAGAAGAGATAGTAATAACACACAACGAGACAAACGAAGAAACGGTGATAAAAACTGATGGAGTCTTCATTTACGTAGGTTTATTACCGAAAACGGAAATAGTTAAAGATGTGGTTACAATGAATGACTATGGATATATTATAACCGATGAGAACATGGAAACGAACGTGCCAGGTATATATGCAGTTGGAGATATAAGAATCAAGAGCTTGAGGCAAATTGTAACGGCGACTGCAGATGGTGCAATTGCTGTTGAGCATGCTGCGAAGAAATATCTCTAAACGAATCTTGTAAAGAACTTGGAGGTGAAAAACATGCCTGATGTAAGGATCAAGATATATACGACACCAACATGCCCGTGGTGCAAGAAGGCGAAAGAGTACTTCAAACAGCGAGGACTATCTTATACAGAAATCGATGTCTCAAAGGACCAAAGAGCTGCAGAAGAGATGGTCCGCAAATCTGGTCAAATGGGTGTACCAGTCATCGAAATTGGAAGTCAAATCATCGTTGGTTTCGACAAAGCAAAGATCGATAGAATTCTTGGAACAAACTGATAATCAGAATATTTGAGGAAGGGAACACACCCTTCCTCTTAATTTTGCCCCATCTTAGTATTAAAATAACGTTGGAACGCCTTTCAAACTTACTTTGGAGGTGATTATCTTGAAATTCAGTTGTCCATTGTTAAACCATCCCCCCACCTCTACAGGTGGTGGGATGGTTTAAGTTTGCACTCTTAGGCGCAATATCGTCCACAATAGGTGGATTCTTATTGTCATTTGGGGATATAATAGAAAAGGTCATCGGCATCAGTATCGTAATTTTAGGTGTTGCATACATCTTCGAACTGCAAATTTTCAAAGGGAAGAGTGTAAACGTTTGGAGATTTAAAGGAACAGGATTCGTTGGTGGGTTGTTGCTTGGTGCAGCCATCGGTTTTGTTTGGATTCCATGCAGCAGTCCAGTTTTGGGCTCTATGTTACTCATTGCAGCTCAAAAAAGCATTATAAAAGGGATGTGGCTACTCTTTGTCTACTCACTTGGCATCTCGATACCATTCCTAACAATAGGCACACTACTTTCCAAGGCATTGAGCTTTGGATTTGGAAAACCCGCATGGGAGAAGTGGACTAAAATAATAGGTGACAGCTTCATCATGTTACTTGGTATCTTGATCTTGTTTGGTAAAATGAAGGTCTAAAATACTATTTCAATTCTAGTTCAAGTGTAAAGGGGGATGAGTTAACATGGGAGTAGCACGATTGGATTATTATTCCAAGATGCTTTTTCATGCAAAGACTGTATCGGGGCACGATTTGGTGATAGACGCTGATCCAGCATCTGGCGGAATGGATGCAGGCGTGAGACCGAAAGAACTCATGCTATATGCTCTCATGGGATGCACTGGCATGGATGTAGTCTCGCTACTAAAAAAGATGAAGGTCATAGACAATATGGAGACGTTCAGGATGGAAATAGAGTACGAACAATCGCAAGAGCATCCGAAGGTATACACGAAGATTCATCTCAAGTACATATTGAAATTCAATGGAGAACCTCCAAGGGAGCAAGTAGAAAAAGCAGTCTCACTCTCTCAAGATAAATATTGTGGCGTCTCGGCAATGCTTAGGAAAGCGATACCTGATTTCACTTGGGAGATTATATACGAATAGGGCAAATACAAAGTCGAAATCTATCTTGAAAAATAGCTGTTATGTGGTATCATATTCAACAGTATTGTGAATAATCTAAAGGCTGGTTCTTATTGGGATCTATGAAAAACTGTAACAATAATAAACTACATGAAACGTTGACAAATAGCCTCATATCGGTTATAATTGCAATCGCATATGTGAGCCAACGTAGCTCAGTCGGCTAGAGCGGCTGACTTGTAATCAGCAGGTTGAGGGTTCAAGTCCCTCCGTTGGCTCCAAACAGGTGTGGTGAGGTGCCCGAGCGGCCAAAGGGGGCGGACTGTAAATCCGCTGGCAGAATGCCTTCGAAGGTTCAAATCCTTCCCTCACCACCAGATATTTTTTATAGGAGGCTGAACAAAGATGCGTGTTCAAATAGGGCTCAAATGTGAAGAATGCGGGAACAGAAACTATTACACAACAAAAGAAAAAAGCAAAAAAGATAAGCTCAGACTCAAGAAATACTGTCCGAAGTGTAACAAGCATACTTTCCATTTGGAAACGAAGGTTTAATGTACCTGAACAAAGAATAGAACCGACTCACGATATCTTTGCAGGGGCGTAGCTCAATTGGCAGAGCACCGGTCTCCAAAATCGGGTGCTGCAGGTTCAACTCCTGCCGCCCCTGCCAAGTTCCTTTTTGAAGAGAAACAATGAGAGGAATGTCAACTACCCACGGCCTAAAGAGGCGGGGGCTTGTA
>DPIB01000199.1 GCA_003522805.1 Fervidobacterium sp.
TCGGATAGTTCAGGTCGAAACAGCCTGTACATATACCTTTCACCCCACACTCTTCAAAAACCTGTCTATATCCTTCGGTAGAGAGGTAGAATAATTCATCTGCACCAATGAGCTTTCTTAGTTGTTCATCTTCATTTTCAGACGCTATAAGCTCGCTACGCCTCGAGGTATCCAAACCATAATTACATGGTCCAATAACAGCTGGTGAATAGATACCTACATAAACCCTTCTTGCACCAGCTTCTCTAACCATTTCTACTATAACTTTCATAGTCGTACCCCTAACAATTGAATCATCTATGAGTATAACATCTTTCCCACGAACAACGGAGTACATTGGTGCTAGCTTTCTTCTGACAATATCTTGCCTGTCTTTAGGCATTATAAAACTTCTTCCAATATAGCGATTCCTAATCAAACCATAGTCCAAAACTATTCCTGAGGCTTGACTATAACCCATTGCACCAGAGAAACCGCTATCAGGAACAGGTACTATGATATCGCCGTTTACCTTTTTTTCTTCGTACAGTTTCATACCTAACCGTTTTCTTATTTCATGTACGCTTATACCATAAAAAGTGCTGTCAGGACGTGCAAAATACACGTATTCAAATGAACAAAAACGGTCGTTCCGTTGTGAAAATCTGACAATCTCAGGTTTGGTATAGTTGTCGGAGAAGAACACGATGGTACCAGGCTCAACATCATATATTTCACTGCACCCTATACTTCTTAAAGCAGAATCTTCCGATGCAATGACGTAGCCGTCTTCAAAACTACCGTAGAAGAGTGGCCTAATACCAAAGCGGTCTCGAGTGGCAGCAACGAAAGAACTGTGGAGTGCAACGAGAGAGTAAGCCGCTGGGATTCTCGAAAGTGCCCATTGAAGAGAACTCTTAGGGTCTTGGTATGGTGCAATGGAAAAATAGTGCACAAACAACTCGGTATCAAGAGTTGTAGAAAAAATACCACCATTTTCCATGATAAATTTTCTTCTTGTATCTGCATCTATTATATTTCCGTTGTGTGCAACCGAGAAAGTTCCTTTAAAAGTATGTGCTGTTATCGGCTGAATTTCGTTTATTGAGCCATAGGTCGAGTATCTTACATGTGCTATGCCTCTTGTACCCTCAATAAAATTAGAGTCGGTCAATACGTTATCGACCAATCCTTCTCCTTTTATACTTTTGAAACCATCGACTACAACACCAGTTGACTGCTGACCTCTGTGCTGCAATGCCAACAAAATGTCGTGCAAAACATTGTATGAATCATGAACATTCCATGTTCCAGCAATACCACACATTTTCTTCCCCCCACGTTTTTTGAATCTCTAGTCTAATCTCTCAGAATAATTGGAATAAACAGACAGAGGAACCCTAGGGTTCCTCTGCATGGTCATTTCACTTCAGGTATCAGTATTTTGAGAATATCCTCATTTTTGATGCGTATGTATCCTTCCTGCAACTCTTTAAAAGCTATACTTACTGGATACTCATCTGGCGAACTTACGAATGGTTTTGCCATATCATTCAAGGCTTCTGCTCTTTTAGCTACAACTATCGGTATTGCATATTTGTATGGTATTTTCTCCAAGAGTTCGTCATAGTTTATAATTGCCTTGCCCATTTATTGCACCTCCAAGAGTAAACGTTTTACTCTTTCCGTTTCCTTTTGTCTCTCATATCTAAGCCTCTCAGCATAGATGATAGATATGAGGTTCATTATAGAATGCTCCAAGTCTTCATTTATGATCAAATACTCAAACTCAGGTATACAGGATAGTTCCTTCTTAGCAGTGTCTAACCTTTTTTGAATCTTTTCTTCGCTTTCCGTCCCCCTTCTCCTCAATCTCTCGCTTAAAGTTTGATAGCTTGGGGGCGCTACAAAAACGAACTTTCCACCTGTAAGGTTCTTCTTCACATTCAAAGCTCCTTGAACATCTATATCTAGAATCACGTCAATCCCATTGTTAATGTGGTCAAATACAAAGTTGGCAGGTGTACCGTAGTAGTTGTCGTGGACCTTTGCCCATTCGATGAATTTGTTTTCGTTTATCATGCTCTCAAATTCTTGATGAGATACAAAAAAATAGTCCATACCATGGATTTCTCCAGGTCTCTGCTTTCGAGTAGTGCAAGATATAGAGAAAACAACATTTTCGACTCTTTCTAGAACAGAACGTATGATACTAGTTTTGCCAACACCACTTGGACCACTTATAACAAACAAAATCCCTTTACCAGAGCTTGGAAGATCCATTTTTCGGTTAGCCCTTTCTTATTCTTTCCAGTTCCTTCTCAATTACTATCATGGATTCGATGAATCTTTGAGCAATAGTTTCAGGCTGAATCGCACTGAGAATAATGTGATTTGAGTCTGTGATGAGGATAGATCTTGTCTTCCTCCCATATGTAGCATCTATGAGTTTTCCTTCACCTTTTGCATCTTCCTTTAGTCTCTTCAACGGTGCACTCTCAGGATTAACAATTGCTATGACCCTGTCGCCAGCAATCACATTACCAAAACCTATGTTTATGAGTCCAAACATCTCTCTACACCTCCCGAATTTAGTGAGAAATCTATGAAATTTGTATCATCACGCTGGGTTTACTCTATATTCATTATTTGCTCTTTGAATTGTGATACTAAGTATTTTCCTTCTAGTGCAAGGTTGTTTATATCTGTAAGTCTGCTTTTGGATAATATGGTATTGAATTCCCTAAGAAGTTCTTGAGATATGAAATTCAGCATGTCACCAACTGGTTCTTTCGAAGCTAAAAGCTGTTTAGTCCTGCTTATGTGGCTATCCAAACGTACCAGTTCTTCCCTTATGTCTGCCCTGTCAGCGATCAACGCAACTGCACTTTCAAAGAGTTCCTTATTCAATTCAACTTCATCCGGAAGGATTTCTTTTGCATTTGTCTTGATACGTTCGGCAATAAACTTCGGGAGTTCATCTGCCTTACCCTTCATCTGCTCAACGATAGATTCCATCTTGTTGATTATATTAAACAGATCTTTCGTCAATCTTTCGCCTTCTATTGACCGCTCCATTACGACTTTTTCTAACGTATCTTCGAGCACGTGTATCACGTTGCTCCACGCATGTTCTATTTCATCCACGGAAAATTCAAATTGGAAAGCGTCTCTGAAATTTAAAAGATGGCTTAGATCCACGGGAATGGGAATACCCAGGTTTTCTCTTATTTCTGACAACATTTCATAATAGGTACTTACGAGCGAGTAATCAACTGAAACTTGGATTGGCTTTATAAATTTAACTAGTATTCTGACAGATACTTTACCCCGAGATATGTACTCTCTTACCTTAGACATTACGTCTAGCTCTTTAGAACTAAGGAAATATGGAAGAGCCACATCTATTGTTAATCCTTTCGAATTGAGTGCTTTTACTTCGCATGTTATTTTGTAGTCATCAATCATATTCTGGATTTTTGCATATCCAGTCATGCTTTTAGGCAAGAGAATCCCTCCTGATCACTTCTTAATGATATTATACACGAATATCGCAAAAATTCCAAGTAATTCACCAAAAATTAAAAAATATATGTCAAAGGTGCCCTTTCACACATTTTTCCTCTTGATTACAACGCTATTTTTTCTTCAATTTGCTGCGCTATTTTTTCACCGCTTAAATTGTAAATATCGAAGAGCAATTTTGAATCCCCAGAGACTGGAAAGTCTTCTAGACCTAGTTTCATAAACTGCCTTGGTAATAAACCCATTTCGAAGAACTTCTGAGCTATCAAACTACCAAGCCCATTGTAGACGTTGTGATCTTCCACTGTGACTACGAAATTGGAATGTCTCTTAAGTACTTCCGTATCCAAATGGTACGGACAGCTCACGTTAATAACGGCAAGATTTATTCCCTTGATCTTCAATATTTCATGAGCCTTCAAAGCATTTGGAACAACAGAGCCTATTGTATATATTACTCCGTCTTTTCCATCTCTAAGTACATCCATTTTACCGTATTCGAATACGTAACTCTCATCGAAGAACAAGGTGCCATCCTCTCTCCTTATTGGTTCTAACTTGCTTCTTCCAACTGCCACTACGTAGTTCCCATATTCCTTTGCAATGTATCTTATCACTTTATCTGTTTGGTTAGGATCTGCAGGTACGATTGTTTTGAAACCATACCATGCAACTGGCGCGCCGATGTAATTGAGTGCGTGATGTGTTTTTCCATCTTCACCAACGTCTATACCACAATGTGTGACCACTATCTTCAAGTTCGTATTATTTATTGCATTGAGTCTGTGTTGATTAAACGTCTCGTCAACGCCAAAAACACCGAAATCGGAAAAAAATGTTACTAATCCATCTGAAGACATTACGCCTGAGATAGTGGCTGCGTTATGCTCTTGTACGCCTAATTCAATGATTCTATCACTACGCTCTTTGTCTAGAAAGTCAAGTTTCACAGAACTCTTAAGATCACAGTCAACTGCCACGACGTTATCGTTGATTGTAGCAAGATCTGCAATTGCTCGTCCAAGCGCGCTTCTATTGTCCGTGGCTTTATCATATATCCTTGGAGTACCTACATCTATTCCAACTTCATAGCTCAGCTTAATCTTATCATGTTGTTTTGTCGGCAATTCCTTTCTCATCTTTATGTACTTATCTATGTCGTATTCGATATTCAACTGTTCAAGCGCCTTCATGAGTTCATCCATGCTCAGTGGTTTTCCATGGTAGTCTGGTTTGTCTTCCATGAAATCTACGCCTTTGCCTATGACCGTATGTGCAATTATAGCGGTTGGTTTACCATCACTCTTTGCTATTTTCAATGCGGCTAATATCTGTTCATGGTCATGTCCATCTATCTCTATGATATTCCATCCAGCTGATTGGAACTCGCCTTTTATGTCTACGTACATCACATCATGTGCATGTCCACTTATCTGTATATCGTTATAATCAACAAGAACTGTTAAATTGTTAAGAGCATATTTTCTCGCCGTCCTTCTTGCCTCTTGAACCTGTCCCTTTGCACTCTCGCCATCACTCATGACGACGTAAACGTGATAGTCTTTTTTCTTCAGTTTTGCTGCAAGTGCGAAACCAACACCTGCTGACAAGCCCTGTCCAAGGTTACCAGTTGTCCATTCAACACCAGGTATTCCACGTGTTACGTGTCCTTCAAAGATCGATGCGGGGTGCCTGAATCCTACTAAAACCTCCTCCCTGTTCACAAAACCATAATGTGCCAATGTTGAATAAACCGCCGGAGATATGTGTCCATGGCTGACAACGATGCGGTCACGATTTTCACTCCATGGGTTCTTCGGATCGACATTTGCAAATGCGTAGAGGCTGGTTAATATATCGATAGAAGACATCGAACCGCCAGGATGACCCGAATTTGCTACCGTAGTCATTTTCAGTATATCCCCGCGACATTGTGTGGAAATCTCTTTTATCCTTGCAATATCGATTTGCTTGGTCACCTAAATCCCTCCATTCTCGAATATTAACAAATAATTTCTTGTTTCCAAACCTTTTTGTGTCTGTAGATATTTCTAAGAATTGTAAGCGATTTCATATATCCTTTTTATGTCTTGATGATTCAAAGGTTTCACGGTCCCAAAAGGGGCATGCTTTGATGCTATGTCCGTAAGTTTTTCTATATCTTCTTCCAGAAAACCAAGTTGTGCAAGAGATATTGGTGCACCTATCGAAGTGTACCATCTTCTAAGTTCAGCTATGGTATATTCTGGAGTAATTTCATCTCCTAAATTGAGAACTTGTCTACCAAACTTAATCAACTTATCAGAAATATTCTCCTTAACATATGTCATCCATGCAGGGAATATAGCGGCCAGTCCGGCACCATGTGCAACTTCCGGTTTCAAAGCACTTAATGGATGTTGAAGGTCATGTGAAGACCAATCGCCACCTGTGGTTCCCATTCGGGTTAATCCATTTAATGCTAATGTAGTCGCAAGACATAGGTTAGCACGTGCTTCATAGTTTTCTGGTTCCTGTATAATAGTCTCGGTTGAAGAAATTATCGTTTTGATTATACCTTCGTCTATACTGTCGATGATATCGCTTCCAGTGATATCAAAATAGTGCTCCATTACATGGCTTATAGCATCTATCGCACCATAGACCGCTTGATCTTTCGGCAACGAATATTGCACCGTTGGATCAACGATCGAAACGACGGGATAGACATATTTTGATCCAAATGATAGTTTTTCTGTCGTATCTTCATTAGTGATGACTGCATTTCCATTCATCTCTGTTCCAGTTGCAGACATAGTCAGTACAACAAATAGGGGGAGTGCCTTCTTTATGTTGTACTTACCTATGAAAGCATCCCAAATATCACCTTCATAGTAATATCCAGCAGCAATTGTTTTACCGCTATCGACAACACTTCCACCACCGACTGCTAATATAGCATCAACTTGTTCTTTTCTTGCTACCTCTATAGCTTCATGAACTTTCGAAAGTACTGGATTTGGCCTAATGCCAGAAACTTCAACTTTCATGATACCATTTTCGTGGAGTGACCTAACAACCTTTTCGTATACACCATTCTTCTTTATAGATCCGCTCCCATAGATCATGAGCACCTTCTTTATCGCATTTTGTTTCAAGTATTCCCCAATTCTCTCTACAGTATCC
Organism: Fervidobacterium sp.; assembly: GCA_003522805.1. Lineage (GTDB taxonomy): Bacteria > Thermotogota > Thermotogae > Thermotogales > Fervidobacteriaceae > Fervidobacterium. The sequence goes on from DPIB01000199.1 coordinate 6,670, forward strand.
TTGCCAAAGACTAATTTGGTTGGGTTATGAAAAACGAAATTCTGCATAAAATCCACCTCCTTAGATATGTTGCATCCTTAATTAAGATTATATCATATGCTCACATTTTGGACGAGGGGGAATATACAAAAGGCCACTAAAGTTGTGAACTTTTGTATATCTATTTGTGTATCAATGTGAACTACCCGCCACCTTAGAGGT
>DPIB01000021.1:0-1878 GCA_003522805.1 Fervidobacterium sp.
GATACATAAGATATATGTATCTAACATAATGACGCAACCGGGCGAAACCTACACCTACACATTGAAAGATCATGTTGATGAAGTTGAGAAATATCTTGGAACAAAGCTTGATTATATAGTATATTCATATCCTCCTTCAGAACCGACGATATTGGAAAAGTATAGATTAAAAGGTTCAGTGCCTGTTGAAAATGACTTGGAGGAAGGCAGAGTAATAAAAGGCCATTTTTCCTCGATAGTATTTGATGAAGACTACAGAATAAGGCACGATTCGTTCTTACTTGCAAAAGCGATATTTGATCTGAGTGGTACTGTAGCAGACAAGAACAACACGAGGTGAAATTGTGAGATACACGTTTTCAGAAGAAGTGAAAGGCGAATTATGCCAAGTTGAAGTGCTCAGCATCGAGGAAGCACAAGCTGAGCTTATCGGTTATCTAAAAGGCAAAGGAGTTTTTGTAAAGACATCTACCGATTCCTATATATCATTAGAAGTTGGCTTTATACCAGCAGCTAGACGAATAATGACCTTGATGCATCAATTGGGTGTTGACAAAAAGAAACTAACTTTGCTCAAAAACAGGTTGCAGAAAAAAAGGGTGCAAGTTTTCATTCCTACAAACATACTGACAAAACTTGGGATATCGATACTTGAAATGCCTGGCTTCATAGAAGAAGATATCGGATTGTTTGGAGCCTTTTTGAGAGGCCTATTCGTTTCTACAGGTTCAGTCACTGATCCAGCTCGGCATTACCATCTCGAACTGGTGTCTTATAACGAAAGCTTACTTGAACAAGTTAGTAACTTGCTTACCTGCTTCTTAGGAATATCTGGGAAGATATCTAAGTTGAAATACAACAATAGGTACTATATTAAGAGGGGCAAGGACATTCAAGACATTTTAGAAGTAATTGGTGCATCTAGAACGGCAGCTCATGTAGAGAAAATCCTGACCTCAAGGGAAATAAAAGGCGATATAAACAGAACTTTGAACTTCTTGAGTGCGAATGCAAGGCGGACAGGTGATAGTAACGCCAAACAAATCGAAACAATAACTTATATCGATGAAACGATAGGATTAGAGAATTTGCCCGAAGAACTCAGAAAAGTGGCGCAATTAAGATTGGATAATGAAGCTCTATCTCTTTCAGAAATAGGCGAGTTGTTTGATCCTCCGTTGACAAAGAGTATGGTGTATAATAGAATCAAAAAAATCACAAAGATAGCTGAAGAGCTTAGCAGAAAGGACAACAATAGCATAATTAAAAAACCGGAGTACTGATTTTGAGTCAACTAAGGTAAAATTAAGGAAAGTATGAGTTAATTATATTAATTGTATTATTCGATAACATCAAAGCGTGGTGATAAATAGGATGAAATGTCCGTTTTGTGGCTATGAGGACACAAGAGTTCTAGATTCAAGAGAGCTCAGTGATGGGAGAGCTATAAGAAGGAGAAGAGAATGTCCGCAGTGTCATGCAAGGTTTACAACGTACGAGAGATATGAAATAGGGCCAATAACCGTTGTAAAAAAGGACGGTAGAAGGGAAAGATTCGATAGAAGAAAAATACTCAACGGGCTATTGAAGGCATTTGAGAAGAGACCTGTTACGACAGACGAAATAGAGAGAATAGTTGACAACATAGTATCCAACCTGCAAAAGAGTGGTAGTATGGAAGTAAGCACAACACTAATTGGCGAGCTTGTGATGGAAGAATTAAGAAAAATCGACCAAGTCGCATATGTAAGATTTGCATCGGTCTACAAAGATTTCCGCGAAATAGATCAATTCATAGAAGTCATAAAAGAATTGCGAAGCGATGGCACCGATGATAGATGATGTAAACGATATAAAAAAGAATATAGAAAAGAATAT
>DPIB01000021.1:2077-7511 GCA_003522805.1 Fervidobacterium sp.
GAAAAGAATATAGAAAAGAATAATGTACAGATGCTGATTAATAGCAAAATGGGAGGGATTTGCTAATGGAGAAAGTTAAACTCACAAAACAAGGATATGAGAAATTGAAGCAAGAACTCGATGAGCTGAAACGACAACTCATGTTTGACATACCTGAGAGAATCAAAGCGGCAAGAGAACTGGGAGATCTTTCTGAGAATTCAGAATACCAAGAGGCAAAAAATGAACAGGGCAGAATTGCTTCAAGAATAAACGAACTTGAACAGATGCTTCTCAATGCGGAGGTTATAACTGAAAATTTTAATTCCTCAATTGTTAATCTTGGTGATTGGATACTGTTAAGAAACCTTGATACTGGAGAGCAACTGAAAGTACAACTCGTAAGCCCACAAGAAGCTGATATATTTGCAAAAAAGATCAGTGTTGAGTCACCACTGGGAAGAAGTATAAGTGGTGCAAAAAAAGGGCAGACAGTCAAGATCAAAGCTCCAAAAGGTATTGTGCGATACGAGATAACGGATATACTTATGGATGAAGATTAGCATTAAGTCCTTTACTTTGAATAAACTGAATGAAAATGATGAATCATCTATACAGGAGGGATTTATCTTGTTGAAGAAGTTCAGGGAAGAAAGAATCAAAGAAATAGAAGAAATACGTGAACTAGGAATCAACCCTTATCCTTATAGCTACAAGAAGACGCATACTACAGAAGGCATAAGAAAGCAATTCCAAAATATCGCAAATGGTGAAGTTACAGACGAAAGAGTCTCAACAGCTGGAAGAGTGATGGCTATAAGAGAGCACGGTAAAAGTACCTTCTTTCACATCAAAGATACTTTTGGTAGGATACAGGCATACGTAAGAAAAGATAAGACCGAGAATTACGAGTTTTTCAAGGAACATATCACAGTTGGAGACATAATCGGTGTCGAAGGCATCGTTTTCAAGAGCAATACGGGAGAGGTTACAATACTCGTTGAAAAGTTCCAGCTTCTCAACAAGCCACTCCGCCCAATGCCCGAAAAATGGCATGGAATCAAGGATAGGGAGATACTCTACAGGCAAAGATACGCTGAAATGATTGCAAACGATGAAACAATCAAAAGATTCAAGATGAGATCTGACATAATAAGGATGATTAGAGAATTTCTTACCTTAAAAGGATTCTATGAAGTGGAAACGCCTATTCTCCAGTATTTAACAGGCGGTGCTTCTGCAAGACCATTTATTACACACTTGAACGCGCTTGACATAGACATGTACCTGAGAATAGCTACGGAGCTACATCTCAAGAGATTCATAGTTGGAGGCTTCGAAAAGGTGTACGAAATAGGCAGGATATTTAGAAACGAAGGTATTTCTTACAAGCACCATCCAGAATTCACCACTATAGAGCTATATCAGGCATATGCTGATTATGAAGACGTCATGAACTTAACTGAAGAGCTTATTACCCATCTTGTCGAACAACTTTTTGAAACGACAAAGATCATCTACCAGGGTCAAGAAATTGACTTTACAAGGCCCTGGAGGAGAATCAAGATGAGAGATTTCATAAAAGAAAACCTTGATGTAGATATACTTGAAGACGAGGACGAAAAACTCATATCCGTTCTTACTTCTCATGGTGTTGAAATTGATATCAACGACAGAGGTCACATGATAGAAAAACTATGGGATCTTGTGGAGGATAGAGTAATACAACCTACATTTCTCATTGATCACCCGGTTGAGATCTCACCACTTGCTAAGAAGAACAGGAATGATCCAAGGGTGACAGAAAGATTCGAACTTATAATCTATGGTCGTGAAATGGCTAATGCATTCAGTGAGTTGAATGATCCAGTCGATCAGTATGAAAGATTTGTCAACCAGCTAAGACTGAGAGATCTTGGAGATGAAGAGGCACACATGATGGATAAAGACTTTATAAGGGCTCTAGAGTATGGAATGCCGCCAACAGGTGGGCTTGGCATAGGGATAGACAGAATTGTAATGTTCCTCACAGACAGTGCAAACATTAGGGATGTCATAGCGTTTCCACTTGTAAGGCCTGAAGGCGACGTTGATATAGAAGAAATCGAAGACTATGGAAGTAACAGTGGTGAAAGGGGAGAACAAGCATGAGTAAGGAAAATAAGAAACAAGTTTCATCGAAGAAAAGTGAAACATCTTCTTCTACAAGTTCAAGCAAAGTAAGAAGCGTCATGACGAAATGGCAACAAGTTGTTATATGGATTGTTGCTATAGCTTTTATAGCTGGTATTGCATTGTGGGCACTCGCAGTAAATTACACGCCAGGAAGCCAGAAAATTAAGAGAACCATCGAAGAGACAGTCGGCTATTTAACCATCGATGGTACTCCAACCAAGAATGAGACGTATTGGGTATTCCCAGAAGAAGTAGAACAAACATACGGTAACTTGCTGGCAATGTATGGGAGTCCATCTCTCGATTCTGCTATCGAAGAGCCTTATCTTAAGACTTTAATAGCGGTTGATTTACTCAATAATAAGACAGTACTTTACTATGCCGAAGTTGAGAAGATAAAACCAGATAGCAAGAAGCTAAAAGAAGAATTAAGCAAAGAAATTGAGGAAATCAAAAAAGACGCGGGAAAATCTCAACAAGTAAAAGCACAGTATGGAAGCCTTTCAAATTACGAAAAAGAATTGAAAAAGCAAAAAGAGATAGAAATGACAGTCAAGGCTGTTAAGAATAAACTTGGTGTAGTAACTGAAGAAGAAATCAGGAAGTATTATGAAGACAACAGAGAAGACCTGATGACAAACTACACAAAGGCAGAAGTTCAGTATACGATGTTTGAAAAGAAAGAAGAGTTAGATGCCTTCATGCGCTTGGTGAATGAGAAGGGCATAACTGAAGCCGCATCGGAATCTTCAATCACGCTTACTGATTATACAGTGACAGAAGGCACATTCCCAGAAGATATCGAGAAAAAGATTTTTGGAGCAACTTCAAGTATCATATCTTTCCCATACGATGATACTTACTTTCTTTTCAACATAAAGAGTGTACAAAAGGTAGACACTTACGACAACTTTAAACAATCGGCGGCGTACAGTGAAGTTGTTGAAAATCTACAGAACAGCCGATTCGGTGAGAACTTAGCAAAATGGAAAAAAGAAAATAAAATATCTTTCGAGTTGAGAGATCCCGTTTACAATGCATGGTACGTTGCACTCAGCACAGAAGAGAAAGACCTGCTCAAGGTTTACAAGAGTTTCTACGAAGAATTGTTTAATGAAAACAATGAAGTTAGAAGTGACATTGCAGTTGAACAAAAGACGGCCTTTCTTGTTGTCGCTGATAGGATAGTAGCAAGTACAGACACATCTTTGGAACTTGTGAAAGAAGATGTCAGAACTTTTGAGAAAAAGATAGTCAACTCTGTTTATGAACAAATAAAAGGTTCGTCGCAAGAGATTCTCAGGAGAATGAAAGATTACTATCCTGAAAAGCAAGATATATCTTTCCAATACTACTCCAAACTATACGATGCTATAAAACCATACCTCTCAATTGGTGGCGCTTACTATGTAATAAACGAACTCTTTGAAGTATATCAAGGATTTGGTGATCTTGCAGAATCGACATCAACTGATCTACAGATAAGATCTGATTCCTATTACAAGCTATATGAGATGAACAAACTATTAGGCGATCCACAAACAGCAGGTTACTATCTCGATAAGCTACAGGAGATTAAGCCAGACTACAGTATAAACTTCGATACAGCGCAAAAGGAACTCGAAGACATGCTAGCTCAACAACAATACCAAATGTATACTGAAGATGAAACAGAGACTTACCAAGATAGCGAAAACACAGAGATGAATAGCACAGAAGGCACTAACTGAGATTGAGAAAATCCCCCGCCGATGACTGCGGGGGAATTTACTATAATTGCTGTCACTATGTATACTTTTAGTATTGATAGAGCGGTTGGGTATTTTTGAGAAATGTGAAAAACTCAAAGAAATAGAGAGTTGGAGGTGGGAAACATGGCAAGAAATGCGAAGAGAATATTCATTTTTCTGTTGCTTCTTTTTACCTTTACATTTGCTCAAGCACAAGCTGAGCCAATTGCTCAAATTGAAATCAACGGCAGTGTGATTGAAAATGGCACAATATCAGCTGACGAAGTTTCGGACTTTTATAATTTCTATCTGCAGTATTATGGAACTCTGGATTCACTCTTCGAAGAACCATTTATCAAAGCTTTTATTCTAAATGAACTGATTAAAGAAAGACTTTCCTCATATTTTGCCCAAAAAGACGGAATTACCGTTGAAGAACTACAATCAAGAAACTCCGAGGTCTCAGAAGACGATATGGAAAGCTACTATAACGCAAACAGAGACCAACTCATGGAAGAAGAACAATACGTCAATTTCGAATATGCTTACTTCGAAACTCAGGAAGAGGCAAAGGCATTTTATGACAAGGCTTCGGAGGTTGGATTTGACAAAGCCTTGGAAGAGGCAAATGCACTGGAAGTTGACTCATACGATGGATTGAAAAAGGCAGAAACCAACGAGATATTCATCGACGTACTCTTCGGGGATTATACTAATCCTCTTAGAATAAGTTACTCTGATGATGGAAGCTTTGTTTTTAACATAAAGAAATTGAACAACATGTCTACATACGACCTTTTCAAAGGATCACAAAAATACAACGAAGTACTAGGACAGTTCCTGACACAGAAATTTGATGAATACATCAATGCTCGAGTAAGAGATGAGAACATCACAATCAAAACCTCTGACGGTTATGCGATCTGGATAGCGATAGTAGAGAATGAAGATCTGCAAGATATTTATAATAGATTTTACGCAAAAGTGTTCAATGAAAAATCTGAGGTAACTACAGACGATGCGTGGTTATTATCCGGTATGATTGTTGCAATCGAAGAATCCGGAAAAGTCGAGGAATGTGAAAGGGAATACGAAAAGATCATTGAAAAAGTATACACAATGGGTTACAAGTCTCTTTCTATATTGGCTAGAATGAGAGGCATCAGTGATACAGAACAGGTCAAACTTGAATACAACATCGAACTCTCCAACATGTTGCTACAGAGTATCGAAAACGGCAACATAATGTCCGTTTTTCAATATCTGTACAACAACCTTATAGAGCTTGATGAACTCTCCCAGTCCGAAAACCCACAGATCCGGCAAAAGGCATTGGAATGTCTTTACAGAATGTATAAAGCACTGGGAGAAACAAATATTGCGATAGATTATCTTGAAACACTTCGTAGTGAAAATCCAGAATATATGGACTTTGAATTAGAATTAGAGACACTTGAACAGTAGAAAATCAACAGAATCAGTCAACTACCCACGGCCTAAAGAGGCGGGGCTTGTAGAAATGCAAGCTCGGTTGATTAGCCTATGTCATT